>JALZFU010000367.1 GCA_030861385.1 Actinomycetota bacterium | reverse complement strand
AGCTTGAAGGGCGCGACGACGTCGAAGATCCTCTACCGAAAATCGTGCACGCGAGACCTCTCCCGCACAGGTCCCGCGTTCCGAGCGAAAGCCTATGCCGAACCCGCGACCGATTCCCTTCGACGCGGCAGAACCCAGTTCGGGCGCGGATAGTGACAGGTGTACCCGTTCGGATACCGCTCCAGGTAGTCCTGATGCTCGGGCTCGGCCTCCCAGAAGGGCCCGGCCGCCGTCACCTCGGTCACGACCTTCCCCGGCCAGAGGCCTGAGGCCTCGACGTCGGCGATCGTCTCCTCGGCCACCCGCCGCTGCTCCTCGTCCAGGTAGAAGATCGCCGAGCGATAGCTCGTCCCGACGTCGTTCCCCTGGCGGTTCAGGGTGGTCGGATCGTGGATCTGGAAGAAGAACTCGAGCAGGTCGCGGTAGGAGGTCCGTTCGGGGTCGAAGACGATCTCGATCGCCTCCGCGTGCGTCCCGTGGTTTCGGTACGTCGCGTTCTCGACCTCGCCGCCCGCGTAGCCGACCCTCGTCGAGAGGACGCCCGGCCGCCTCCGGATGAGGTCCTGCATCCCCCAGAAACAGCCGCCGGCAAGGATCGCCTTTCCAACTCCGCTCACCTGCCGCCACCTCCTCGCTCAACGAGCCGCCGTAGGCACTCTACCCGTCGGCGTCGCTCGCCGACTGTCGCGACTCGGCCGCGCCAAGCTGAGCGGTGGAGCGGTAGATCAGAACGACGACGCCGTTCTTGAGGAATTTGCTTTCGAGACGACGTACTTCTTCATGCTGTTGATGTGGTCGCTGTATCGGTCGCCCGATCGCGTCGCGACGATGCTCTGCGAGGACGGCCGGCGCAAGATCCACTGGACTGGGCGATACCAGAAGGTGATCGAGCCGTGCCGGCTGCTGTTCACGATCGCGGACCGACCGGACGAGGACGTGGCCGAGCTCGTTACCGTCGTCTTGCGCGACCTCGGCGATGGCCGCACCGAAATGCGCTTCGAGCAGCGTGGACGCATGTCGCCGGTGGAGTACGAGCGCGCCCGGCGCGGGCTGGCAAACGTTCTTCGACCGGATCGCGGCCCGCGTCGCCGGACACCTCTTCGGCGGCTGGCCTGGACGATGTGGAACGCGGAATCGATCACGGCATGGCACTCAGCATGCGGCGCGTGAACAACCTCCGGTCCCGCGTCGCCAGAACCGCCGACAGAAGGGACGGCCTCCATGAGCACTGACCTCCACGCCGCGCGCAGCTTCATGGCCGGCCACGCCCGCCTCCTGGATCGGCGGCGCTTCGCGCTCCTCTTCGACGACGGAGACGCCGAGCTCGTGCTCGCCGCCCTCCGTGCGTACCGCAATCGCGACGGCGGCTACGGACACGGTCTCGAGCCCGACCTGCGCGCGCCCGAGAGCCAGCCGGCCGCCGCGATGCACGCCTTCGAGGTCTTCGCCGAGACCGCCCCCGTCACGGCGCTGGACGCCGTCGAGCTTTGCGATTGGCTGGACACGATCGCGCTCGAAGACGGCGGGCTGCCGTTCGCACTCCCCATTGCGGACGCCACCGCCTCTGCACCGTTCTGGGCGCAAGCCGACCCGCACGCCTTCTCCCTCCAGATCACGGCGATCGTCGCCGCCCGCGCGAATCGCGTCGCCGCGCACGACCCCGCGGTTGCCGCCCACCCCTGGCTCGCCCGAGCGACGAGCCGCTGCCTCGCCGCGATCGACGCGCTCGAGACCGCTCCCGCGGCGTACGAGCTTGCTTTCGCGGTGCGGCTCCTCGACGCCGTATACCACCGGGAGGCCGCCGCACCGGCACTGCTGGCTCGGCTCGGCGAGCACGTGCCCGACAACGGGCGGGTGCGCGTGGTCGGTGGTCTCCCGGACGAGACGCTGCGGCCGCTCGACCTCGCTCCCGAGCCCGATCGACCCGCACGACGCGTTCTCCACGAGGCGGCGGTGGCATCCGACCTCGAGCGGCTCGCCGACGAGCAGGACGAGGACGGCGGCTGGTCGGTCGACTTCCAGAGCTACTCGCCGGCCGCGGCGCTCGAGTGGCGCGGCTACACGACGGTGCGAGCGCTATCTGTCCTGCGCGACAACGGCGCTCTCAAGGCGCCGAATCGGCACGCTCACGGAGACGCGACGTAGCGAAAGCGACAACTCGGCGCTTTAGCGTGCAGCCGATCTCATGCGAGCGCGCACGCACTCGACAGCGAGCTTCAACGCGCGGCCGATCAGCACGAGGGCGGCCACGTGAGGGATCCCGTGATATACGAGACCGCTCCGTCGGTGACTTTCGTTGCCGAGGCGGAAGCACCGATTCGATCCCGTTGCGTTCCGGAATGGCCCTCGACGTCCTTGTCGCAGAACTCGATAGCTACTTCCGCGTCGCGGACGTTCGGAACGACGACTGGTCCGACACCTTCGAGCTCGTCTACCCCGAGCCGTACTGGCGCCAGTTCGTCGAGCCCGGCTACGAGGGGCTTTGGAACGGGCTTGTCGTGCGGGGCGCGGACGAGATCAACCGGGTCGTCACCTGCGTCTTCCCGAGCGACGAGATCATCGCCGGCCTGGAGCCGGGCACCTTCCTCTTCTCCGAGCATCCCATCGCCTTCGAAGACGACCTCGCCGGTTTCGAGCCGCTTGCCCGCGCGAGCTTCGAGCGGATGAAGCGCGACGGGATCAGCTTCTACCACGTCCACGCCCCGCTCGACCAGCACTCGGAGCTCTCACCCTCCCGCCTTGTCGCCGAGGGCCTTGCGCTTCGCAACCTCGAGGAGTACTTCCCGATCGCGGACGGAATCCCCGGTGGCGCCGTCGTCGCCGGCGAGGCCGACGCTACAGTCGCCGAGCTTGCGACGTCCTTGCGTCGCTTTCTAGGCGACGAGGTTCCGATCCGGCTCGTCACACACCGGAGGAAGCCAGCCGGACGGGTGGCGATCGCCGCCGGAGGGGGTGCCGAGCTCGCGATCCTCGAGGCCTCGCTCGAACGGGGCTGCACCACGTTCGTGAGCGGGAACATCGCGACTCGCTGCCGGCTCGACTTCGTTCAGGAGGGCGTGCGGGCCTTCCGCGAGCGAGCCGAGTGGGAGAACGTGGCGCTCGTCGATGCAACCCACTACGGGCTCGAAAAGCCGCCACAGCTCGCCATGCTCGAGTGGTTCAGGGAGCGGAGTCTTGAGGCCGAGTTTCGGCCGGGTCGCCCGGAATCGTGAGAACAGTCGGCCTCGGTCCCGAGTCAGCACGGTTCTGGAGAAGGCCGGAGCTACCCTTGGAGAGTGAGCGAGCGCGAAGTCGCCCTGGCCCGAGAAGGCCTTGCGGCCTGGCGACGCGGTGACTTCGCCCGCGTCGAGGCGATGCTTGCTCCGGACGCGACCTGGCGTTGGTGGGAACCCGGCGAGTGGGACTGCGCGAACCGTGAGGAGATCCTCCGCACGCTGCGCGAGCGTTACGAACAGGGCTTCGGAAAAGCCGACATGGAGTTCGTGGACGGCGGCCCGGACGCGGTCATCGTCGTCTCGCATCCGAGCGAGATCGGCGGCGAGGAATGGCCGAAGGAGGCGGCGACCGTGCTCTCGTTCGAGGGTGACAAGGTCGTGGAGATGCAGGATTACCGGACGCGCGACGAAGCGGCCGCCGCGATTAGCGGGCGATGAGCTGCAGTCGCCTGCGAGGGCGGATCCGGCGGGCCCTCCGGTTCCTCGCGCTGGCGGCGATTACCGCTCTCGTGACTTCTTTCTCGAAGATCCGCTGCCTGTCGTTCGTCCGGGAGCCTCGGCGGCAAGCCTCACGCAGCTGACGGAACCGTCGCGCTCGAGCTGCCGCCCGACACTATTCGGGAGGTCGTCACCGAACCGGCCGGGTTCAGCCGAGCGAGCGATGGACGCTTGGCCGCTTGCCGAGCTCGCCGTGGGGTAGCAGCATCCGCCATTCAAGCGCGCGCCACGTATCCATCGGGATCGCGGCCGTCGTCGTCGCTCTCGTAC
>JALZFU010000331.1 GCA_030861385.1 Actinomycetota bacterium | reverse complement strand
CGGCTCCGTGTGGACGATGACGTCGGCGATCTCCGAGCGCTCGCGGCCGCGGCGCGCGTTCGGGAGGTACGGGAGATCCACAACTTGACGGTGCTTCGCGCCGACGATCGCACCGAGGTCTCGCTCCATCTGAAGCTGCCCGGGTCGCTGCCGCTCGTCGAGGCGCACGCGGTCGCCTCCGACGTGGAGGCGGCGATCCGGGAGGAGCTGCCGGAGGTCTCCGCCGTCCAGACGCACCTCGAGCCGCTGGGCGAGGAGACCGCTGGCCGGCCACTTCCCGCGGAGGCGTCCGAAGGCGAGCGCGAGGAAGTGCGGCGAGTCGTCGCGGAGGTAACGGGCCGGCCGCCTCGCGACCTGCGCCTCTACCGAACGGACGACGGTCTCGTCGCGTTCCTCACGCTCGCGTTCGAGCCGGATCGCACGCTCGCGGACGCGCACGCGCGCGCGAGCGAGATCGAGGAGCGGATCCGCCGCGAGCGCTCGGAGATCGCCGACGTCATCGTCCACACGGAGCCGTGACGGGTACCCGAGCGAGAAGCACCGTCGCAAAACGCGCGGGGTGCCGGCGCCGCGCAAGTAACCGACTGCGCGGTGCGGCTGACGGCGCGCCTCGCACGCCGCGGCGAGACGTGGACGCACGGCGAGATCCTTCGGACGCGGTCTAGAGTTCGCGCATGCCGTTGCTTCCTCCACGGCGCAGACGCGAGTCTCGCTGGGAAGAGGACAACCGGCTCGTCTTCAACCCGTGGCCGCTCCTCGTGATGGGCGCGCTCGTCGCCGCACTCGTCGGCCTCGGCGTCTTGCTCTGGCTCCTGTAGGCGCCGGCTCGTCCCCGGCGCGCGTTCGACCCTCCGACGCGTCTCGTCGCGAGCGCGCGGCTCTAGTCGGCGTCGCGCGCTCGACGCTCTTCCACGGGCTCGCCCTCCTGGGGCGCGCCCCCGGGACCGCTCATCACGGTCCCGCCCTCCTCGACCAGGTCGCGCGGATCGGCCGTTCGGTACTCGGGGGACTGAACGCCGCCACGCGGGTCGTCCCCCCGGTCGAGCGCGTGCGGATCGCCTTGCTGGCGCGCGGCATCCGACTCGCGCTGCCGCCCGAGGAGACGGTCCAAAAAGGTCACCCGACGACCGGAAACGAGGCCCCGCGCGTGCCGAGATCGACGACGCGCTCGCCCCGCGCCGCCGCGTACCCGTCTCCCAGCGCCGCATCGAGCTTCTCCTTGAGCTCACCGGTCTCGGCGAGCTCCTCGACGATGTCGGCGCCGCCGACGAGCTCGCCGCGGATGAAGACCTGCGGGATCGTGGGCCACCGGGAGAGGGCTGACAGCTCCTGCCGGATGGCCGGGTCGGGGAGGACGTCGATCGCGGTGACCGGCGCGCCGGCGGACCGAAGCGCGGCGAGCGCGCGGCCGGAGTTTCCACAGAAGACCCGATCCGGCGTGCCCTTCATGAAGAGGACGACGTCCTCGGACTCGATCGTCTGCCTGATCCGCTCCTTCAGCTCGCTCATGACCCTCCTCGTGTCTTGATCCGGAGCTCGTGGATCGTGCCATCCGCGAGCGGTTCCGCGAGAGCATCGTAGACGAGGCGGTGCTGGTCGACGAGCGGGAGCCCCGAGAAGCGGGGGCTCGCCACCGTCACGTGGAAGTGGTCGCCGCCGCCCGTCCGATCGAGGACCTCGACCTCGGTCGCCTCCGGGAACGCCGTCCGCAGGAGCTCCTCCATTCTGACCGTCACGCCGGCGACGCTAGCAGCGCGCGCCCCGGCTACGCTCCGGGGCATGGACGTCGACGAAGTCACGTTCGAGTCGGAAGTCGTCGAGCGCTCGCGCGAGATCCCGGTCGTCGTCGACTTCTGGGCGGAGTGGTGCCGCCCCTGCCACCTGCTCGCCCCCGTCCTCGAGGGCGCGGTCGCCGAACGCAAGGGGAAGGTCGCGCTCGCGAAGGTCGACGTCGATGGAAGCCCGTCGCTCGCGGCGCGCTTCGACGTCCGGGGAATCCCCGCGGTGAAGGCCTTCCGGAACGGGAACGTCGTCTCGGAGTTCGCGGGAGCGCAACCGCCGGCGAGGGTCGCCGCGTTTCTCGACGAGCTGACGGAGCCGTCCGAGGCCGAGCGTCTCGTCGAGGAGCTCGCGGCATCGGGCGAGCTTCCCGACGTCGTCAGCGCCCTCACCCGGGGCGACTACGAGACGGCCCTAGAGGTGCTGCTCGGGGAGCTCGAGGACCCCGAACCGAAGCGGCGAGACCGGATCCGGCGCCTGATGGTCGCGCTCTTTCGAGACCTCGGCCAGGATCACCCCGTGAGCGCGCGCTACCGCCGGCGCCTCTCGGCCGCCCTTTTCTAGCGGCCGACGTCCGGGTCGACCCTGTCCGCACGCTCGAGTCGCGCCTCGGCCTCCTCGCGCTCGCGGCGAGCGCGCTCGGCCTGCTCCTGCGCGAGCGCCTCACGCTCGTCGGCGCGACGCGCTTGCAGCGCGGCCTCCTGGCGGAGCTCGGCTGCCTCTCCGCGTTTCGCCTCGAGGCGCCGCCCCTGGGCGCGGCGACCGCCGAGCAGGAGGACGGCGAGAAGAACGAGCACGCCGGCGACGATCAGGACGATCACCCACCACTCCATGCGAGCCTCCTTCCATCGCTCGCGGGGCGGGAAACCTCGCTCGCGGGTCTCCGCGAACCGTGACGACGCTTCGTGCCGGCGGGAGGCCGCCGCGCGGGGCGGCGAGATGCGCCCGAAACTAAGCTGACGGCGTGTTCGCGAGCGTGACGAGCGTGCGAGGCGGCGGCCCGCGCATCGAGGAGACGGCGCGCATGGCCGCGGACTCGATGCTCGACTGGCTGCGCCAGTTCGACGGGTACAAGGGCCTCCTCGTCTTGGCCGACGGCGAGGCCGGAACCGCTCGCATCGTGAGCCTCTGGGAGACCCGTGAGGCGGCCGATCGCAGCGCGCGGGCGCGCACCCAGGTGCGAGAGAGTATGGTCGCCGGGGCCGGTGTCGACCTCGAGAGCGTCGAGGTCTACGAGGTCGTCCTCGACGATCGCATCGGCTAGCGCGGCCGCCCGCCGTCCGCCGTTTCGCGCGCGACCCCGTGGGTAGGCGCGAGGGACGCGAACGGAAGAGGAGGGATGGTCGCATGCATGAGACGATCGCACTCGAAGACCTGAGGAGCGCTCGTGGGCAGCCGGTCTACGCGTCCGACGGGGCGAAGATCGGCAAGGTCGAGGAAATCTTCCTCGACGAGGAGACGGGCCGGCCGGAGTGGATCGGCGTCGGCACGGGCTTTCTCGGCAGCAAGCGAGCCGTCGTCCCGGTGGCCGGGATGTCGCGCGCCGAGGACGGCTTCCGCGTCCCGTACACCGAAGACCAGGTGAATGAGACGCCGGACATCGACTCGGACGAGATCAGCCAGGAGACCGAGGCGCGCCTCTACTCGATCTACGGGATCGAGTACTCGGAGCGCCGGTCGGGGACGGGCCTCCCGGAAGATGAGCTCGCCGGCGGCGCCGTCGCGAGCGAGACGCCCCGGGGATTCGTGGGCGAGCGCGACGTCGTCCGAAGCGAGGAGGAGCTCGAGGTCGGGAAGCGCGACGTCGAGGCGGGCCGGGCGCGCCTTCGAAAGTGGGTCGAGACGGAGCCTGTGGCGATGGACGTCGAGCTCCAACGGGAGACCGCTCGGGTGACTCGTGAACCGATCGACGAGCCCGTGAGCGGCACCGAGATCGGCGAGGAGGAGGTCGATGTTCCGCTTCGCGCCGAGCAGCCCGTCATCGAGAAGCAAACGGTCGCGAAGGAGCGGGTCGGGCTCGAGAAGGACGTCGAGACCAAGACCGAGACGGTCTCGGAGGAGCTCCGCAAGGAGCGCGTCGACGTCGA
>JALZFU010000320.1 GCA_030861385.1 Actinomycetota bacterium | reverse complement strand
GTTCCAGTACGTCCACATGCGCTGACCGCGAATGACGTCGCCGCCGGGCGTCCGGACGTCGATCGTCTCGGGGAGGCCGAGCATCGCCCAGAAGTCTTTCGCCCACGGGCCGGGCGCGATCACGACCTGCTCGCCGACTTCGATGCGGCCCGCGCTCGTCTCGACCGCCGTGATCGCATCGTCGGAGCCGGACTCGAAGCCGGTCACCTCGATCCCCGTGAGGACGCGAACGCCCTCCTCCTGCGCGAGTCCGAGGAGTCCCGCGACCGCGTCGCGGTTGAAGGCGAACCCGCCCTGGTGCTCGTGCAGGCACACGGTGACGCCCTTGGCGCGCCAGTCGGGGAAGAGCGCCTTCAGGTGCCGGTCGACCTCCGCCTCGCCGACGAGAAGCTCCGAGCGGTAGCCGATCCGCTCCTGCCGCTCGTACGTGGCGACCAGGTCCGGCTCCTGGATCGCCGGCCCGAGGGCGAGGTAGCCGACCGGGTTGTACGCGAACGCCTCCGGGTCGGACTCCCAGACCTCGACGCACGCCTGCATGAGCTCGCTCATGGCCGGCTGGAAGTAGTTGTTGCGAACGACGCCGCAGGCGATTCCCGACGCGCCCGCCCCCGGCTGCGCCTTCTCGAGGACGACGACGTCTTCCCCCGAGCCCATCCCGCGCGTTCGAAGCTCTTTGGCCAGGTGCCACGCGGTCGAGAGCCCGTGGATCCCCGCGCCGACGACGACGTACGGCGTGCGCTTCCGGACGGCCATGCGGTCAGAATAGAGGGGCGTGGACACGTTCGTCGCCATCGCGAGCAAGCGGGACTGGAAACGCGGGTTCGCCGACCGGCGGATCGAGGAGGACGTCGAGCGCCGGATCCTCGATGCCGGCCGCCTGGCCGGGAGTGCCATGAACCGCCAGCCGTGGCGCTTCCTCGTCGTCGAGGATCGCGCGCTCCGCGAGCGGCTCGCCGAGACGGTCTTCGTCCCGGCGAACGTGCTCGGCGCGCCGCTCGTCGTCGCCCTCGTCGGCCCGCCCGGTGAGCTTCCCGCCTTCGACGCCGGCCGGGCGGCGCAGAACATGTTCCTCGCCGCGTGGAACGAGGGCGTCGCCTCGGTCCCGAACGGGATGCCGGACCGCGAGCGCACCGGCCAGGTGCTCGGCGTCCGAGGCGACGAGATCGTGCGGATCGTCCTCGCCTTCGGCTACCCGGCGCGTCCGGCCGACCCGGAGCGCCGCCCGCCCGCGGCGTGGAGCGCCGCCGCCAACCGACGAGCGCTCGACGAGCTGGTCGAGCGCCGCTGAGGCCCGCCCTTTCGCCGCGCCCTGCACGGTCCCGCGAGGAGCCGGCGCTCCACCGCCTCCAACGGCACTCCCGGCTGGGTTGCACGTGCCGGTTGCCGCGTTCATTCTTCCGGTAGCGGCCAGCGATCGCGGGAGGTGGATATGGCCGTCGACGTAGGGATTGACGTCGAGACGCTCAAGTGCGAGATCCGAAAGACGTACGCAGCCGTCTCACAGGAGCCCGCGAGCGACTTCATCTTCCCGACCGGGCGCGCCTGGGCGATCGACCTCGGGTATCCGCCCGAGCTTCTCGCGCGCGTTCCGGCCGCCTCGACGGAGTCGTTCGCCGGCGTCGCAAACCCGTTCTCGCTCGGCGAACTGGAGCCCGGCGAGCGGGTCCTGGACGTCGGCTGCGGCGCGGGAACCGATTCGCTCGTCGCCGCGCAGATGGTCGGGCCACGCGGCTCCGTCACGGGAATCGACATGACGCCCGAGATGCTTGCGAAGTCGCGCGGCAGCGCCGAGGAGATGAACGTCGCAAACGTTGACTTCCTCCAGGGCGAGGCGGAGGACCTGCCGTTCGAGGACGCGGCCTTTGACGTCGTCATCTCGAACGGCGTCATCGATCTCATCCCCGACAAGGAGGCGGTCTTCTCCGAGATGTTCCGCGTGCTCGCGCCTGGCGGGCGGGTCCAGATCGCCGACGTCACGATCCAAAACCCGGTCAGCGAGGAAGGGCGGCGGAAGATCGACCTCTGGACCGGCTGAATTGCCGGTGCTCTGCTGGAGGCGGAGTACGCGAAGCTCATGAGCCGGATCGGGTTCGAACGAATCGAGACCGGCGACCTCGTCGACACGTACGCTCGCTCGGCCTTCGAGGACACGCGCCACAAGGCGGAGAAGTACGGCGCTCGCGGCACGACCGTGAAGGCGTACAAACCGAACAGCTCGCCGAAGGCGCGCGCGTCTTGAGCTACTGACGAAAACGCGGCCGCGCCGCTCTCACTCGGGCTCGGAGACCGCGCTCACCGGCGCCTCCGGCGCCCCCGCGGTGGCGAGAGCCGGTGCGGGGGCCCGGCGATCCATGCGGTCCCACGCCTCCGCGAGGACGTCGCCGAGAATGCCGACGATCTCGTCGAACTCTGGCGGACCGGCGATGAGGGGCGGCGAGACCTGCACGACCGGGTCGCCGCGGTCGTCGGCGCGGCAGATGAGGCCGCGCTCGAAGAGTCGAGGCGACAGGAAGCCGCGCAGGAGCGTCTCGCACTCCTCGTCGGAGAAGGTCTCGCGCGTCTCCTTGTCCTTCACGAGCTCGAGCGCGTAGAAGAAGCCGGTTCCGCGGACGTCGCCGACGATCGGCAGGTCGAGGAGCTGCGAGAGCGTCTCGTGGAAGGCGTCCTGCGTCTCGGCCACGTGCTCGACGATCCGCTCGCGCTTCATGATCTCGATGTTCTTGAGCGCGATCGCCGCCTGGACGGGGTGGCCGCCGAACGTGATCCCGTGGCTGTACATCGACGCCCCCCCGAGGAACGGCTCCATGACACGGTCGCTCGCGATCACCGCCCCGATCGCGGCGTAGGCGGACGAGAGGCCCTTGGCGGAGGTGATGATGTCGGGCCGGATGTCGTAGCGCTCGGAGCCGAACCACGCGCCGAGGCGGCCGAAGCCGGTGATCACCTCGTCGGCGCAGAGCAGGATCCCGTAGCGGTCGCAGATCTCGCGCACGCCCTTCCAGTAGCCCTCGGGCGCCGTGAAGGAGCCGCCCGCGTTCTGGACCGGCTCGAAGATGACCATCGCGACCGTCTCGGGACCGGCCTGGAGGATCGCCTCCTCGAGATCCTCGAGGAGGAAGGCGGTGAACTCGGCCTCGGTCTCCTCCGGCGGGCGGTGGTAGCGGTTCGTGTTCCGGACGTGGATGACGTCCGGGACGAGCGGCTCGAACGGGACGCGGAGCGCCGCGATCCCGTTGATCGAGAGCGCGCCCATCGTCGTCCCGTGGTAGGCGATCCGTCGCGCGACCGCCTTCCAGCGCCGTTCCGTCGAATAGCGCTGCTCGATCCGCGCGCCCGCCTCCATCCGTTCGGCAGCCGCCGCGCGGACGCTCTCGCCCCGAGCCGCGTAGTACTGGCGCGCGAGCTTCCATGCCGACTCGACCGCCTCGGATCCGCCGTTCACGAAGAAGACGCGGTTCAGGTCGCCGGGGGCGAGCGACGCGACCTCGGCCGCGAGCTCGATCGCCCGCGGGTGCGCGTAGCTCCAGTTTGTGTAGAAGGGGAGCTCGCGCATCTGGGCAGCGGCCGCCTCGCCGATCTCCTCGCCGAACGAGTAGCCGATCTGAACCGCGAAGAGGCCGGCGAGCGCGTCGAGGTAGCGCTTGCCGTTCGCGTCCTCGAGGTAGCACCCGTCGCCGCGGACGATGACGGGAACCTCGGAGTCGCGGTACGAGGCCATGCGGGTGAAGTGGAGCCAGAGGTGGTCGTGGGCGGCCCGCTGGAGCTCGGCCGGCGAGCGGGAGTTGTCGGAGGAAGTCATTTGGCTCCTTTCATCGGCGGCGAAGCTGGAGGACGACGTTCGCGAGCATGAGGGCGAGCGCGATGAGGAAGATCGCCGAGCCGATCACGTTGATCTGCGGCGGCACGGCGATCCGGGCGGCGCCCCACACGAAGAGCGGGAACGTGGTCTCGCTCCCGGAGACGAGGTAGGTGATGACAAAGTCGTCGACGGAGAGCGCGAAGGCGAGCAAGGCGGCCGCGAGGATGCCGGGCGCGATGAGCGGTAGCGTCACGCGCGCGAACGTCGTCCAGGGGCCGGCGAAGAGATCCATCGCCGCCTCCTCGAGGTGGCGGTCGAACCCGGCGAGTCGAGCGCGCACCGTGACGACGACGTAGCTGATGTTGAACATAACGTGCGCGATCAGGATCGTCGTGAACCCGAGCGGGAAGTTGTAGTTCAGGAAGAGCGTCAGGAGCGACGAACCCATCACGATCTCGGGCGTCGCCATCGGGAGGAAGACGATGAGCCCGGTTATCCCCCGCCCGTGGAAGCGGTAGCGGGCGAGCGCGAGCGCGATCGCCGTCCCGAGCACCGTCGCCGCGAGGCTCGAGAGCGCCGCGATCTCGATCGAGAGGCCGACCGACCCGCGGAGGCCGGGGTAGGCGAATGGGTGCTCCCAGTTGTCGAGCGTGAAGCCCTGCCAGGTCAAGTTCCTGCGCCCCGCAGGGTCGTTGAACGAAAAGAGGATGACGACGGCGATCGGGAGGAGGAGGTAGACGAACGCGAGGAAGGCGAAGAGGGTGAGCGTGTGACGGCGCGCGGCCGCCCACGCGCGCGCCGGAACCCCCGGACGCGCCCTCGCCGGAAGTGTCTCGGCGGCGACCGTCATCCGGCGGTCGCCCGCTCCGTGCCGAGCGCCCGGGCGTACGCGACGACCGCGAGCAGGATCGTCGCCATGAGGACGAAGGAGAGCGCGGCCGCCTGCGGGTAGTCCGCGATCTCCTTGAACTTCGACTGGATGACGTTTCCGATCATCTGCTGCCTCGGCGTCCCGAGGAGCTCGGCGTTGATGAAGTCGCCCGCCGCGGGAATGAACGTGAGGATCGTCCCGGCGAAGATCCCGGGCGCGGAGAGCGGGAGCGTCACGCGCAGAAACGCCTTCGCGCGGCTCGCGTAGAGATCCTGCGCCGCCTCGATCAGCCCGCGATCGATCTGCTCCAGGCTCACGTAGAGCGGGAGCGCCATGAAGGGGAGGTAGTTGTACGTGATGCCGGCGACGACGGCGGTCGTCGTCGCGAGCAGTCGGCCATCGTCGGAGACGAGTTGGAGGTCGCGCAGGATCCCGACGACCGGGCCCTGGTCGGCAAGCATCGTCTTCCACGCGATCGTCCGGATCAGGTACGTCACGAAGAAGGGGGCGATGACGAGGAGGAGGAACAGGCTCTTCCAGCGACCAGCGCGAAACGCGATCCAGTAGGCGAGCGGGTAGCTGATAAGGAGCGCGGCCAGCGTCGCCACCCCGGCGTACTGGAGCGAGCGGAGGAAGTGAGCTCGGTAGAGCGTGAAGGCGTCGGTGTAGTTGTCCCACGCCCACTGGAAGGTGTAGCCGGTAAGGATGTCACCGGCCTGGAGCGACGTGTAGCCGAGGTAGAACATCGGCACGGCGAAGAACACGGCGAGCCAGGCGAGTCCCGGCGCCAAGAGGAGGTACGGCGCCAGCGAGTGACGGCGGTGGAACCGCATCGAGTCTAGGCCCCGACCACGGCCTGGAACTGCTCCTTGAAGTCAGGGTTGTCGGCGGCCTCCGCGTCGAAGATGAACGTGTTCGACCGCGTCTCCTCGCTCGGGAAGATGAGCTCGTTCCGCGCAGCCGAGCGATCGATCTTCGCGATCTCCTCTTTCGCGCCCTCGACCGGGCAGATGTAGTAGACGTTCGCCTCGATCTGCGCCGCGACGCGCGGTTCGTAGACGAAGTTCATGAACGTCGACGCGGTGAAGACGTCCCCCTGCTTCGGGATCAGCATGTTGTCCGTCCAGATGTGGCTCTTCGTCTTGATCACCGAGAACTCGACCTCGGGCTTCTCGGGCTTCACCGTGCTCACGATGTCACCTGACCAGGCGAGTGCCGCCCACACGTTCTCCGCGATCAGGTCGTCCGTGTAGTCGTTGCCCGTGAAACGCCGGATCTGGCCCGAGTCGACCGCGTTTTGGATCGTGTCGATCGCCCGCGAGAACGCCTCGGGCGAGACCTTCTCGGGATCGTCGCCGTTCGCCGCCATGGTGACGCCGACCGTGTCCGGCATCTCGGTGAGGAGGGTCACCTTCCCCTTCAGCTTCGGGTCGGTGAGGAGTTGGTCCATCGTCGTAATCGGTCCGCCCGTCAGCTTTCGGTTCCACGCGATCCCGGTGAGCCCCGACTGCCAGGGGAGGCTGTAGTCGCGGTTCGGATCCCACCCGGGGCTCTGGAGGTTCGCAACCAGGTTCTTCGAGTTCGGGATCGCCTCTTTATCCAGCTTCTCGACGTAGCCGAGCCGAAGCATGCGGGCGGCCATCCAGTCGGTGAGGACGACGATGTCCCGGCCGATGTCGTCACCGCGCGCGAGCTGCGCCTGGTACTTGCCGAACCACTCCTCGTTGTCGTTGACCTCCTCGACGTAGCGCACCTTGACGCCGGTCTTCTTCGTGAACTGGTCGAGCGTCGGGTGACGCTTGCCGTTCTTCGAGACGTCGATGTAGAAGGGCCAGTTGGCGAAGACGAGCTTCTTCCCCAGCGTGCGCTCGACGCTGGTCGTCGCCTCCGTCTCTTGGCCCGCTTGTCCCTCGATCCCACCGTCGC
>JALZFU010000316.1 GCA_030861385.1 Actinomycetota bacterium | reverse complement strand
GCGAGGAGCGGAAAAACGGCGCCCGCTCCCGCGACACGGTCGTCGACAGGCGCGGCCGCCCCTTGCAGAAGCCGACGCTCGCGCGCGTCCTCCGCCGGGCGGCGATCTTCGCGCCGATCATGGCGATTTTCGTCTACGTCATGAACAGCGAGGCGAGCCCGGTTGCCGTCGCCGTCAACACGCTCGTCCTGGTCGCGTTCTTCATCCCCTTCAGCTACCTCGTCGACACGATCGTCTACCGAACCGTGTCGCGTCGGGCCGAGCGCGAGCGCGCCGAGCGGCGAAGCCGGTAGCCCCCCGGCGAAGACGGCGACGCTAGCGAGAGCTCGAGCGCGGCCGCTCGTCGGAGCCGCGATAGTGGCCCTCGCCCGGCCACGGCGCCAGGAGGAGGAGGATCTTCGCGCCTTCCCGGCTCGCGACGAAGTGCCGCTCGTCGGGCTCGAAGTGAACGAGCGTTCCGACCGGCGCCTCGACCGAGTCGGCCGCCGAGCCGATCCGCGCCGACCCCTCGACGACGACGATCCAGGCGTGCTCCTTGACTTGATGATCGCCGAGCTCCTGGCCGGGTTCGAGGCCGATCAGAACAGCCCGGGCCTCGTTCTCGCTGAGCAGGACGACCGGAGAGCGGCTTCCGTCCGGCGTCTCGATCTCGGGCAGCCTCCAGGTCTGCACGGCCGGCGGGGAGTGTAACGGCGCCCGGATACACTCAACCGCCTGATGCCGCTGGACGTCGTGCAACTTCCCGTCGGGCCCTTCCCGGTCAACTGCTACGTCGTGCGGCGCCCCGGAGCGGACGAGGCGGTCGTGGTGGATCCCGGGTTCGACGCGGCGGCGATCCGGCTCGAGCTCGCGGCGCGCGGGGCCCGCTGTGTCGCCGTCCTGATCACCCATGCCGACGTCGACCACATCGCCGCGGTCGCCGATCTCGCGGAGGGAACGGGGGCTCCCGTCCACGTTGCCGAGGACGACCGCGAGCGCCTCGAGCGCGTCGGCGATTTCATCCCGCCGGGAATCACGATCACCGTTCGGCCATACACGCCCGAGGTCGTCCTCGCCGGCGACGAGACGCTCGCTCTCGCTGGAATCACCTTCGAAGCGCTTCGGATCCCCGGCCACGCGGCGGCACACCTCGCCTATGCCGCCGAGGGCTGCCTCTTCTCCGGGGATCTCCTCTTCGCCGGCTCGGTCGGGCGGACCGACCGGCCGGGCGGCGACTTTCAAACCCTCCTCGCGTCGGTCTCGATGCTCGCCGAGCGCTTCCCTCCCGAGACGCTCGTCTACCCCGGGCACGGCCCGCCGACGACGCTCGGGCACGAGCTCGCGACGAATCCGTTCCTCGCGGACCTTCCGGCCGCGCGCCGGTGAAGGTGGAGGCGCCGCGCGGGACGCTGGACGTCCTTCCCGCCGAGCAGCCCGCCCGCGAGGCGGTTATCGGCGCTGCCGAGTCGGCAGCGGCCGACTACGGGTACCGGCGGATCGTGACGCCGACCTTCGAGGACACCGCCCTCTTCGCGCGAACGTCCGGTGCCGGCTCGGACGTCGTGCAGAAGGAGATGTACACGTTCGAGGACCGGAGCGGACGCTCGCTCACGCTTCGCCCCGAGGCGACGGCGCCGATCGCGCGGGCCTACCTGGAGCACGGCCTCCACCGCGAGCCGCAGCCGGTCAAGATGTTCCTCATCGGGCCGATGTTCCGCTATTCGGCGCCGCAGAAGGGCCGCTACCGCGAGTTTTGGCAGATCGACTTCGAGGCGATGGGCTCGGACGACCCCGCCGTCGACGCCGAGCTCATCCAGCTCTTCACCGAGATCGCGCGCCGAGCACGCGTCGAGTACACACGGCTCGAGATCAACTCGATCGGCGATCGGCGCTGCCGCCCCCAGTACGTCGAGGCGCTCCGCGCGTTCCTCCGTGAGCGGTGGGATTCGCTCGACGAGGACGGACGCCGCCGAGCCGAGACGAGCCCGCTTCGGGTCTTCGACACGAAGAACCCGAACGTCGCCCTCGTCCTCGCCGACGCGCCGAGGATCGCCGACTCGCTCTGCGCCGAGTGCCAGCGCCACTTCGAGGCGGTGCTCGCGTACCTCCGCCGATACGAGGTCGAGTATGAACTGCGACCGACGCTCGTCCGGGGCCTCGATTACTACACACGCACCGTGTTCGAGTTCGTGAACGACGCGCTCGAGGCGGCTCAGAGCACGATCTGCGCCGGTGGCCGCTACGACTACCTGATCGAGGAGATCGGCGGTCCGCCGACGCCCGGTGTCGGGTGGGCGGCCGGCGTCGAGCGGATGGTCCTCTCGCGCGACGCGGATGGGGAGCGCCCGTCGGTCGACGTCTTCGTCGCGCTCGACGAGAGCGGCCGGCGGGACGACGTCCTGCCCCTTCTCGCGCGGCTCCGGGGCGCCAATATCGCCGCGGAGACGGACTACGCGGCGCGCTCCCTCAAGGGCCAGCTCACTCAGGCGGGCCGGCTGAAGGCGCGCTACACGGTGATCTACAAGGGAGCCGACGAGCGAGCCGAAGTGTGGGAGCGCGGGGGCGCACACGAACAGGTTCCGGCCGAGGAGCTCGAGCGCCACCTCCTCGAGCGGGCCCGATGACGCCGCAGAACGCATCGTCGTGGGGCACCCCAGCCCACCACCCGCTTTCGAGCCTAGCGTGGAGATTCGCGCGTCTGGCGCGCGAACGGTGACGAAAGAACGGGAAGGCGTGACGGAATGGAGGGACTGCATGTGCGGCGAGGTCCGCCGCGAGGACGTCGGCCGGCGGCTCGCGCTGGCCGGTTGGGCGGACGCGCGCCGTGACCACGGCGGGCTCGTCTTCGTCGACCTGCGCGACCGGACGGGCCTCTGCCAGCTCGTCGTGAACCCCGAGCGCGCGCCGGCGGCGGTCGAGACCGCGCACGGCGTGCGGAACGAATTCGTCCTCCGCGCCGAGGGCGAGGTCGCCCGCCGGGCGCCGGAGGCGGTGAACGAGAACATTGCGACCGGTGAAGTCGAGCTCCAGGTCGACCGCCTCGAGATCGTCTCGCGCTGCCCACCTCTCCCGTTCCAACTCGACGAGGAGGGCGTCGACGAGGGGATTCGGCTCCGCTACCGCTGGCTCGACCTGCGGCGAAAGCGAATGCAGCGGAACCTCGAGCTCTCGTCCTCCGTCGTCGGCGCGATCCGCCGGCACATGGACTCGCTCGGATTCGTCGACGTCTGGACGCCGAGCCTGACGAAATCGACGCCTGAGGGGGCGCGGGACTTCCTCGTCCCCGTCCGGCTGCAGAGCGGGACGTTCTTCGCCCTCCCGCAGTCACCGCAGCTCTTCAAGCAGACGCTGATGGTCGCCGGTCTCGACCGCTACTACCAGATCGCGACGTGCTGGCGGGACGAGGACTTGCGGGCCGATCGCCAATTCGAGTTTCGCCAGCTCGACGTCGAGCTCTCGTTCGCCTCGCGCGAGGACGTCTTCTCGGTTCTCGAGGGTGCGGTCGTCGCTTCGTTCGAAGCCCTCGGCCGCACGCCGCCGCCGCGCCCGTTCCCGCGCCTGCCGTGGAGCGAGGCGATGGCGCGGTTCGGCTCCGACAAACCGGACGTGCGCTTCGGCCTCGAGATCCAAGATGCCACCCAAGCGACGCGCGACTCGGCGTTCGGCGTGTTCGCGAACGCGCCCGCCGTCCGCTACCTCACCGTTCCCCAGGCCCTCTCGCGCGCCGAGCTCGCCGCGCTCGAGGAGCGCGCCAAGGAGTGGGGGGCGAAGGGACTCGCCTACCTCGTCTACGACGAGGCCGGGGAGGTGCGCTCCCCGATCGCGAAGTTCCTGTCGGAGGACGAGCTGCGGGCGGTCGCCGGGCCGCCCGGATCGACCCTCCTCTTCGCGGCCGACGAGCCGAGCCTCGCCGCCCGCGTCCTCGGCCTGCTTCGGGTCCACGTCGCGGACGAGCTCCGGCTTCCGCGCGGGGGGGACGCGTTCCTCTGGGTGACGGATTTCCCGCTCTTCGAATGGAACCAGGACGAGGACCGCTGGACGTTCTCCCACCATCCCTTCACGGGCGTCGTTCCCGGCGAGGAGGACCGAATCGAGTCCGCCCCCGCGACCGTCGTCAGCCAGGCGTACGACCTCGTCTGGAACGGGTGGGAGCTCGGCTCGGGCTCGATTCGAATCCACCGACCCGAGCTGCTCGAGCGCGTCTTTCGCTTCCTCGGGCTCTCGAACGCCGAGATCGAGGCGCGCTTCGGGTTCTTCCTCGAGGTCCTCCGCATGGGCGCTCCCCCGCACGGCGGCTTCGCGCTCGGGCTCGACCGCTTCCTCGCCCTTCTCGCTGGGGAATCGAATATTCGCGAGGTCATCGCCTTCCCAAAGACGTCGAGCGGGTCCGACCCGATGACGGGGGCGCCGACTCCGGTCCCGGACGAGCAGCTCCGCGAGCTCGGAATCACGCTTCGGCGACCGGGCTAAGCCTGTTTGCCGTCCTCGCCGATCACTAGCAATATTCCCTGACGAAGCCGCCGGACGAGGAGGTCGTCCCATGCCAACGCAAGACCCGCGCCGGGCCCCAGCCGCTCCGGCGCTGACCGCGCTTCCGCAGGTTCAGGACCTGCCGACCGCGGAGCGGGGCTACGACCGCGCCCGCGTCGAGGAGGCCTTCGACTCGTTCCGACGTCACGTCACCGCTCTGCAGGCGCAGCTTCGCGTGCTCCAGGCCGCTCCGCGCTCAGGCTCCGAGCCGACCGGTCACGCGATACGAATGGACGCCCTCCACCTCGTCCGCGCGGCGGCCGAGTTCGCAGACACGATCGAGCGCGACTCCCAGGAAGCGGCGGCGAAGCAGATCGCGCGCGCCGAACAGGAGATTCGCGAGCGCCAGGTCGAGCTGCAGAAGCACGAGGCGGAGACGGTCCGCATTCGGCAGGAGACGGAGCGGCAGCGGATCGAGATCGTGAACTCGGCGCGAAACGAGGCCCGCGAGATCCTCGCCGCCGCAAACCGCGAGTCGTCGCAGGAGCTCCGCGAGGCCGAGGCGTCCGGCGCGCGGCTGCTGGAACAGGCGCGCCACCAGGCAACCGAACTCACGAACGCGACGCGGGCCGAGGTCGAGCAGACCCTCGAGTGGGCCCGAGCGCAGGCGGACGCGATCGTGCAGCGAGCGCGGATGGGAGCCGAGCAGCTCCTGAGCGCGGCGGGCCACGGAGATGCGGCCGTCCACGAGACGGTCGAGGCGATCGTCCAGGCGG
>JALZFU010000305.1 GCA_030861385.1 Actinomycetota bacterium | reverse complement strand
ACGTTCAGCCGTGCCGCCCGCCGCGCCGGGGCGATCGCGGCGAAGATCCCGACGACGACCGCGATCACGGCGAAGACGGCGAGCTGAGCCCACGGGATCGCGAACTCGATGTCGAACTGCGAGAGCGCGCGCGTGACGAGCGCAGCGAGCAGGATTCCGAGCGGGATCGCGAGCACCGCGCCGATCAGGGCGGTGACGACGCTCTCCTGTCGGATCATCCGCCGCACCTGACGCCGCGTCATCCCGACCGCTCGGAGCATGCCGAGCTCGCGCGTCCGCTCGTAGATCGAGAGGACGAGCGTGTTCACCATCCCGAACAGGCTGACGATCACCGCGAGCGCGAGGAGCGCGTAGAGGAACATCAGGAAGTCGTTGAAGTCCTCGTCCTGCTGGTCGATCCACTGCTCGCGCGTCTGCACCTTCGCGTCCGGGAAGTCGGCGACGAGGCGTTCGAGCATGCGGGTGTCCGCGTCGCTTGGCTCGCCGGGGACGTTCACGAAGACGTACTGGTTGCGCGGACGCTCGTAGAGGCCGTCGAACGTCGCCTTCGGGATGCTTACCGCGCCGAGGATCGGGAAGAAGGGCGGCGGCTCGTAGATCCCCTTCACGAAGAGGCGCAGCCGCTTCCCGCTCGGAACGAGAAGCGTCATGGGGCTTCCGACCTTGAGATCGTGTTCGTCGGCGAAGTCCTTCGCAACCACCGCGCCGTCGCGCCCGAGCGACCTGAGGACTTCGCCCGACCCGGACTTCCACTCGAAGGTGTAGGCGGCGGCGATCGTCTCCGGCTCGATTCCGGTCAGGTAGCCGTCCTCGCCGTCGACCTTTGCGAGATCCGAGCGGACGGGCGTCACGACCTCCGTACCCCGCGCGCCCTCGAGCGCGTCCCCGGCTCCGGCGACGAACGGCGTGAAGCCGTCCTCGGCGGTCAGCAGGTAGTCGGAATGCACCTGGTCCTCGATCGCCCCCCTGTTCGACGCCTTCATGCCGTTCGCAAGCACGGCGATGAACGTGACGAGCGCGAGCCCGATCATGAGCGCCGCCGCGGTCGAGGCGGTCCGCCCGGGATTTCGCCGCGAGTTCTCCTTCGCCAGGCCGCTCGCCGACCCCTCCGGCCGGACGTTCGGGAACTCAACCGGCCATTCGGGGTGGAACCGGCCGGCCGCCCGAAGCGCCCAGAGGACGAGGAAGGTGAGGACGACGACGAACCCGATCACGAGCGCGAGTGTCACGCTGATGGCGAGCGCGATCAGCGCGACGATCGCCGCCAGGATCAGCGCGCCGGCGCCCAGGGCCTGTGCGCGCTTCCCGGCCGGACGGTCGCTCCCGTACAGGCCGTACCGGACGAGCCACAGCGCCAGGGTGATGGGATAGAAGAGGGCGGAGGCGGCGACGAGCGCCCACTTCGCGACGGGATTCGTGCCCACCGCGAGCGGGCGCACCGTGCGGGACGAGAGCATCGCGACGCCGACGAAGAGGAGGAGGACGCCCACCGCGATCGAGAGCAGCCGCTGGAACGTGCCGAGATCGTCCACGAACATCGCGTAGGCGAGCAGGACGATCGCGAGCGCGATCACGAGCCCGCCGATGTACGGCGAGAAGCGCGCGAACCTCGACGGCGGGAGCGCGGCTCCCTCGCGCACCGCCGAGATGGGCGGCACGCGCGTCGCTCGGATGGCGGGGAAGACGCCCGCGAGGAGCGTGATGACCGTCCCGATCACGAGCGAGACGACGATCGTCCGCGTCGCGAACACCGTCCCCGTGGTCGGCAGATCGCCGCCAAACGATTTCAAGAGCGTGTTCAGCCCCACCGCGAGGCCGAGCCCGGCGAAGAGGCCGATCACGGACGCCAGGAAGCCGATCACGAACGCCTCGAGCACGACCGACCAGAGGACCTGGCGGCGGGATGCTCCTAGCGTGCGAAGCGTCGCGAACTCGCGCGTCCGCTGGGCGACCGTGATCGAGAGCGTGTTGAAGATGACGAAGGCGCCGACGAAGAGCGCGATCCCGGCGAAGGCGAGGAGGAAGTA
>JALZFU010000300.1 GCA_030861385.1 Actinomycetota bacterium | reverse complement strand
CAACTTACCAGGGCCGTCCGCCCGCTAAACCGATGACCCTGGGCTAGCATCCGCGGGAGCGCCCTCTTAGCTCAGCTGGTAGAGCACCTCCATGGTAAGGAGGGGGTCGACGGTTCGAGTCCGTCAGAGGGCTCTGAGAAGCCGCTGTAAAGTGGCGGCGGTAGACTCGGAGGACGTGCGCGAGATCACGCCGCCCGAGGATGAGGATTCGTCCGAGGCAGTCGACGCGGAGCGCGCTTGCTGTGCGACCCAGCGCCCGTCGGGATGCGAGGTGGAGGCGACGTACTCGATCCGTCGCGTCGCCGGCGAGATAAAGAAGAGCACAGATGCTGCAGCAGGCCTGAAACGTGCTGATGGAGCTCGACGACCGTGGCCGGCGGATGCGCTTCCTGATCCCTGACCGCGACACGAAGTTCCCGCGCGCCTTCGAGGCGATCGTCGCGGCCGAGGGGACGAGCGTGATCGGAACTCCGTTCCAGTCGCCAAGGGCGAACGCCCACCCCGAGCGCTTGGGTCGGGTCGGTCCGGCGCGAATGCCGCGACCGGATCCTGATCTTCGGCCAGCGGCAGCTCACCCACGTCCTGCGCGTCTCCGCGCGTCACGACAACGAGCATCGTCCCCAGCGCGCGCTTTCCCTGCGAGCGCCCGCCCCGCTCGACGCTCCCGCGGCGCGGGGCGAGCCCGCCCCGCTCTCTGCTTCCGTCCAGCGGCGCGACTGGCTCGGAGCCCTCATGAGTACCAAGCGGCGGCGCGAGATCGAATATGCGCACACGACACGATTGATCGAGTCGTTGCCTTCGCGATCGCCCCTCGCATCAAGGAGCGCGACGATGTGCTCGTCGTTCGCCACGACGTCACGAACCTCGACGCTGTACGTGCCGCCTGAGAGCTCGAACTGCTCGGCAAACGATGCGAACGTCGCGGCCCGTCGCGATCATGCGCTCGTGCAGGTCTTGATCGTCGAGGACGAGCCGAAAATGGCGGGCCTCATGCGCCGCGGTCTCGAGCGGGAGGGCTTCGGGGTCGACATCGCAGAAGACGGTGAAGGGGCGCTCTCGATGGCCGGGGCACACGCCTACGATGCGATCGTGCTCGACGTGATGCTCCCCGGCCTGAACGGCTTCGAGACGTGCCGCCGCCTGCGGAGCAACGGCGTCTGGGCACCCGTCCTCATGGTGACCGGGCGGGACTCGATCGAGGACCGCGTCGCGGGCCTCGACACGGGCGCGGACGACTATCTCGTCAAGCCGTTCGCGTTCGCGGAGCTGCTCGCCCGCCTCCACGCCCTCATGCGCCGCGGCGCCTTCGAGCGTCCGACCGTGCTCGAGGTCGGTGACCTCCAGCTCGATCCGGCCACCCGCGTCGTTTGCCGGGGCGACGACGAGATCCGCCTTTCGACGAAGGAGTTCACGCTGCTCGAGACGTTCATGCGCAGGCCCGGGCAGGTGCTCTCCCGCCCGCACTTGGTCGAGCGCGCATGGGACTTCTCGTACGATCACCGCTCCAACGTCGTCGATGTCTACGTTCGGCAGCTCCGTAGGAAGATCGACGAGCCGTTCGGTCGCCGCTCGCTCGAGACCGTCCGCGGCGCGGGTTACCGGCTGCGAGCGGACGGAGGGGTTTCGGCCGAGTCCCGATCCGGCTAGGGGCGGCGGCGGCGTTCGCTCTCGCGATAGCGATCGGGGACGGGCTGGTTGGTCCAGGCGCGCCTTGGCGCCCACCTTCCTCACTGGTCGATCGCGAGCTCCGCAATCCCGGCTCACGACGTCGAGGCGCTCGTGCGCGAGCGGGGCGGTTCGCTCCGCTCGGCCGACGACGCGCCTTTTCGAGCGCGGCGACAGCTACGCGCAGCCGATCGCGCCTGCGCTCGCGACGCTCGCCGGCTACTTCCTCGCCGGGCTCTCGCTCCACCCGATCGAGGCGATTCGGCGTCGAGCAGCGCTCATCTCCGCCGAGGGCTCTGGCGAGCGCTTTCGATTGCACCGACGCAAGACGAGATCGAGCGCCTCGGGTCGACCCTCAACGAGAGCTCGCGCGGCTCGAGCACGCGATCTAGCGCGAGTGGACTTTCGTCGCCGACGCGGGCCGCGCGCTTCGGACGCCACTCGCCTTGCTCCGCACCGAGCTCGAGCCTGCCCTTGGGCCAGGAGGAGAGTCCCGCAGCGTTGAAGCAAGCGCTCCGCAGCCTCGGAAGAAGCGGACCCGCTCTGCTGGCTCGCCGACGCGCTGCTCTTGATGGCCCCGATCCGACAAGGGCATTCTCGACCCGCGCCGCGAGCCGGTCGACCTCGGGGCCCGGCAACCTACAGCACGGCCGCCGACGTCTGGATCGTCCGCGTCGTCGCGCCGCTGACGCCGCTGCGGCCCGCGCCTCGACAGCGTCGCGGGTCGCCGAGAACATGAAAATAAGATGAATTACTAGGCTTTCGTCTAGTAGACACGCACCTGCGAGTCGAGTTGTATCGACGCCCACAAGTCGCAATTGCGGCACGCGGCGGGCGACTTTCAGGGAGGCACGGGAGAGATGCTGGGCCGGTTGGCAGGCAGCTGCATGCGGTTCCCCGGCTTGGTGCTCGTGGCCGCGGCAGCCATGCTCGTCTTCGGGATCGCCACGCTCCGGGACGAGCCCGTGGACGTCCTCCCGGAATACGGGCCGCCCACCGTCGAGGTTCAGACGGAGGCGCTCGGCCTCTCGGCGGCCGAGGTCGAACAGCTGATCACGGTCCCGATGGAGCAGGATCTTTTGAACGGGATCGCGTTCCTCGACGACATCCGCTCGCAGTCCGTGCCGGGGCTCTCGCGCATCCTGCTGACCTTCCAGCCCGGAACCGACATCTTCCTCGCGCGGCAGGGCGTCGCCGAGCGCCTCTCACAGGCGCACGCGCTCCCTCAAGTGTCGAAGCCGCCGCTGATGCTGCAACCGGTCTCGTCCGCGAATCGCGTCCTCATGGTCGCGGTCTCGTCGAAGACGCTGTCCGCGATCAGGATGTCGGTGCTCGCCCGCTGGACGATCGTCCCCCGCCTGCTCGGCGTGCCGGGTGTCGCCAACGTGAGTATCTGGGGGCAGCGGGACCGGCAGCTCCAGGTGCAGGTCGACCCCCAGCACCTCCGCGACGTCGGAGTCTCGCTGAATCAGATCCTCGAGACGACGGGTAACGCTCTGTGGTTCTCGCCGCTCACGTTCGTGAAGGCTTCCACGCCCGGGACGGGTGGCTTCATCGACACGGCCAACCAACGGCTCGGGATCCAGCACGTGTCCCCGATCACGACTGCCGACACGCTCGCCGAGGTTCCGCTCGAAACGACAGGCAGGCGCATCGCCCTCGGTGAGGTCGCCTCGGTCGTCGAGGACCACCAGCCGCTGATTGGGGACGCGGTCGTGAACGACGGTGCGGGACTCGTGCTCGTGATCGAGAAGTTCCCGGACGCGAACGTGCTCGACGTCACGCGCGGAGTCGAAGACGCGATCGAGGCAATGCGACCCGGTCTCGCGGACATCGACTTCGACACGACGCTCTACCGACCGGCGTCGTCGATCGAGCAGTCGATCGACAACCTCAGGCTCGCGCTCATCCTCGGCGCCGTGCTCCTGCTGCTCGCGGTCGCCGCGTTCTTCTTCCGCTGGCGCAGCGCGGTGGTCGCTCTCGCGGCCGTTCCGCTGTCGGTCGTCTCGGCCGCTCTCGTCCTCCACGCGCTCGGGCGCTCCATGAACGCGATGGTCCTCGCCGGGCTCGTGGCGGCGCTCGTCGTCGTCATCGACGATGCCGTCGTCGCCGTCGAAAGCGTCGAGCGGAAGCTGCACGAGCGTGCCAAGGGTGACGATCGGCCGGCAGCGAGCGTCGTGCTCCAGGCATCGCTTGCGATCCGCACCCCTCTCGTCTACGCAACGCTCGTCGTCGCGCTCGCGACCTTGCCGCTGTTCTTCCTCGACAGCGTCTCGGGAGCCTTCTTCCCGGACATCGCCGTTGCGTTCTTGCTGGCGCTCGCGGGATCGATGTTCGTGGCGCTAACGGTCACCCCGGCGCTAACCGCCCTGCTCCTGGCGAACGCTCCTGCTCAGCGCGAGGCACCGCTCGCCGGCTGGGTCCGGCGTCGCTACGAGGACGCGCTCGACCGTGTCGTTCGCCGGCCGCGAACTGCTTACGTCGCGATCGGCGTCCTCGCCGTCGCCGCGGTCGCCACGGCGCCGTTCCTGCGGCAGTCGCTAATGCCGACGCTCAAGGAGTCGAACCTCCTCATCCGGTGGGACGGGCCGCCCGGCACCTCCCTCCCCGAGATGAACCGCATCACGGCGCGCGCAAGCCGCGAGCTCCGCGCAGTCGACGGCGTCGCCGGCGTCGGCGCCCACGTCGGCCGGGCGGTGACGTCCGACCAGGTCGTGGGCGCGAACTCGGCCGAGATCTGGGTCACCGTCCATCCGGACGCCGACTACGAGGCGACGCTTGCATTGATCAAGGACGTCGTGGCGAGTTATCCGGGGCTCTCGCGAGCAGTCGAGACGTACTCGAACGAGCGCGTCGAGCAGACGCTCGCAGGGGCGCAGGACGACATCGTCATCCGCCTCTACGGCGAGAACCTCGCCGCGCTCGCTGGCAAGGGGGCAGAGGTGCGACAGGCCATCTCGGGGATCGACGGCCTCGTCGACGAGCGCGTGCGGCTTCCGGCCATGGAGCCGACCCTGCAAATCAGGGTCGACCTGGCCGCCGCGGAGCGTTACGGGATCAAGCCGGGCGACGTTCGCCGCGCCGCCGCGACGCTCCTGTCGGGCATCGTGGCCGGCAGCCTCTTCGAGGGACAGAAGATCTTCGACGTCGTCGTGTGGGGTGCGCCGCAGACGCGGAGCAACCTGACGAGCATCCGCAACCTGCTCATCGACACTCCGGGCGGAGGCCATGTCCGCCTCGACCAGGTAGCCGACGCGCGGATCGTGCCGGGACCGGCGGTCATCGAGCGGCAGGGAGTCTCGCGCTACCTCGACGTGACGGCGAACGTTGACGGCCGTGACGTCGGCGCCGCCGTCGCAGACGTCGAGCAGGCATTGCAGGGAATCCGCGTTCCGCTCGAGTCGCACGCCGAGGTGTTCGCAGCCGCCGGCCAGCCGCGCGGCCGCCTGATCTCGGTCGCCGTCGCAGCCGTGATCGGGATCGTCGTTCTCCTGCAGGCGCTCTTCGGCAGCTGGCGGCTCGCGGCGCTCTGCCTCGCGACCTTGCCCGTCGCGCTCGCGGGTGGATTGCTCGCCGCGCTGTACAGCGGGGGCACGCTCTCGTTCGGGTCGTACCTCGGCCTGCTCGCCGTGCTGGCCCTTGCGGCGCGCAACGGGCTCGTCCTGCTGAGTCGCTATCGCGAGCTTGAGGAAGCCGGCGTGCCCTTCGGCCCCGAGCTCGTGCGACGGGGCGCCGGCGAGCGGCTTGTAGCCGTCCTGACCACTGCGATCGCAACCGCGCTCGTTGTCCTGCCGCTCGTCGTCGGGGGATCGCGCGCCGGCTACGAACTCGTCCATCCGCTCGCCGTCGTCGTGCTCGGCGGCCTCGTGACGTCGACGTTCCTCGCCCTCTTCGTCATGCCGCCGCTCTATCTGCGCTTCGGCGCCACGGACACGTCGCAGCCGGAGGCGCTCGCGGAGGTTCTCGCACGGCTGGCCCGCCGGTCGCTCCGGCGCCGCAGCCCAGCCGAGGAGCTCCCGGCCCGCTCGAAGACGACCTCCACGACCGCCGGACCGTAGGGAAGGAGTAAGAGATGACAGCAGCCGCAGAGCACCCACCGAGGGAGAAGCCCACCAGGAGGCGCATCATCCTCCTCGCCGCGGCGGCGGTGGTCAGCGGTCTGGTTGCGCTCGGCGCCTACCTGGCCGCGTCGGTAGCTCCGCCCGAGTCGGCAGGCGACGAAGGGGCGCCGGCGGCCGTGGTCGAGCCGACCGGAACGCCTGGCGTCAGCCGGGTGGTGGTCAGCGTGAGCGCAGCCGAGAGGCTCGGCATCCAGACGGCGCCTGTCTCTAACGTGCGCGTGCACGGACAGCTTCGGGCGGCGATTCCGTACTCCGCTGTGCTCTACGACACCGACGGCAGTGCCTGGGCCTACACGAGCCCGGAGCCGCGCGTTTTCGTGCGACAGGACATCGAGGTCGAGCGCGTCGACGGCGGCACGGCGATTCTCGCCCAGGGGCCGCCCACGGGTACCGCCGTCGTGACGGTTGGCGCGACGGAGCTCTGGGGCGTCGAGTACGGCGAGATCGAAGAAGACTGAGGCGACTCGGGAGAGAGGCGCCCAACCATGATCCGCTGGATCGTCGGGTCGAGCCTTCGCTTCCGCTTCGTCGTGCTCGTCGCCGGAGCCGCCCTCATGTTCTTCGGCGCTCAGAAGCTCAGGGCCATGCCGGTGGACGCCTTCCCCGAGTTTGCGCAGCCCCGCGTGGAGATCCAGACGACGTGCCTCGGCCTGTCCGCCGCCGAGGTAGAGAGCCTCGTGACGGTTCCCATGGAGCAGGTGATGCAGGGCATGCCGGGGCTCGACATCGTCCGCTCGAAGTCGATTCCGCAGCTTTCGTCGATCGAGCTCCTCTTCAAGCCCGGAACGAACATCTTCCGCGCGCGGCAGCTGGTGGCCGAGCGCGTGGCCACCGTTGGGCCGACGCTGCCAACATGGGCGGCGCCGCCCTTCATCATGCCGACGACGTCGACGACGAGCCGGGTGATGAAGATCGGCGTGTCGTCGAAGACGCTCTCCCTGACGCAGCTCTCGACGATCGCGTACTGGAAGATCAGGGCTCGCCTGCTTCGAGTCCCCGGAGTCGCGAACGTCGCCCTCTGGGGCGAGCACCTCCAGCAGCTGCACGTGCTCACCGACCCCGACCGCATGCAGGCCCACGACGTCTCGCTGGAGCAGGTAATGGAGACGACCGCCGATTCCCTCGACGCGGGCCTCCTGAAGTTCTCGTCGGGGGCAGTCATCGGCACGGGTGGGTTCGTGGATACGCCGAACCAGCGGCTCACGGTCGAGCACGTGCTGCCCATCGTGACTCCCGCGGACCTCGCCAAGGTGCCGCTCGAAGGCGCCGACGGCGAAAGCGTGCGCATCGGCCAGGTGGCCGACGTTGCGGAGGGCTACATGCCCCTCGCCGGGGACGCCGTAATCAACGACGGGCCCGGCCTCTTGCTCGTCGTCGAGAAGTATCCATGGGGAAACACGCTCGACGTGACCTACGGGGTCGAGAAGGCGCTCGACGAAATGCAGCCGGGCCTGCCGGGCATCGCCATCGACACGCAGATCTTCCGGGCGGCGAACTTCATCGACGAGTCGATCGACAACCTCACGCGCGCCCTCGTCATCGGCGCCTTGCTTGTCGTGCTCGTCCTGGGTGCGTTCCTCTTCGAGTGGCGGGCCGCCCTCATTAGCGTGACGGCGATCCCGCTGTCGCTCGTCGCAGCGGGGCTCGTGCTCTACCTCCGCGGCGACACGATCAACGTCATGGTGCTGGCCGGGCTGGTGATCGCCCTCGGCATCGTCGTCGACGACGCGATCATCGACGTCCAGAACATTGTGCGGCGTCTTCGGGAGCACCGCCGCGAGCCCTCATCCCGTGCCGTAGCCAGCGTCGTTCTCGAGGCGTCGCTCGAGGTGCGAGCGCCGATCGTCTACGCGACGCTGATCATCGTCGTCGCGATGGTGCCGGTGTTCTTCCTGCAGGGGCTGACAGGCGCGTTCTTCCACCCGCTCGTCTTCTCGTACGTTCTCGCCGTCGCCGTCTCGCTGGTGACCGCGTTGACGGTCACGCCGGCCCTGTGCCTGATTCTTTTCCGGAACGCGTCACTCGCGCGCAGGGAGTCTCCGCTCAGCCGGTGGTTGGAGCGGGGGTACGAAGGCCTTCTCTCGCGAATCGTCGCGAACCCGCGCCCGACGTACGTGGCCGCTGCGCTGACCGCTGCCGCGGGCCTCGCGGTCGTCCCTTTCCTCGGCGAATCGCTCATCCCGACCTTCAAGGAGCGAGACTTCCTCGGCCACTGGATCACGAAGCCGGGCTCCTCGCTCCCCGAGGAGCGCCGGATCGTTACTCGCGCCAGCCGCGAGCTCCGCTCCCTCCCGGGCATTCAGCACTTCGGGTCGCACATCGGGCAAGCCTTCCTCGCCGACGAGACGGTGGGAGTCAACTTCGGCGAAAACTGGATCGCGATCGACCCGTCGGCCGATTACAACAAGACGCTCGAGTCGATCCGGGAAGTCGTCGACGGCTATCCCGGGATCTTCCACGACGTCCAGACGTACCTGAACGAGCGGATCGACGAGGTTCTAGCCGGCACGAGCGAGCCGATCGTCGTACGGATTTTCGGGCCGGACCTGGAGGTCTTGCGGCACAGGGCTGAGCTGATACGGGATGCCATCGCGCAGATTGAGGGCGTCGACGAGCCGTTCGTGGAGTTCCAGGAAGGTGTTCCCCAGGTGCAAGTCGAGGTCAACCTGGCCGCGGCGCAGCGGTACGGCGTGAAGCCAGGGGACGTCCGCCGCGCATCGGCGACATTCTTGGAAAGCGAGGAGGTGGGCGACATCTACAGGGGAGGGCGAGCCTACGACGTGCACGTCTGGAGCACGCCCGAGACACGCAACAGCCTGAACAGCGTCCGTGCGCTTCCAATCGACACGCCCGACGGCGGCCATGTCGCGCTCGGGCAGTTGGCGGACGTGCGCGTCCGGCCGACGCCCAACGTCGTGCACCACGAAGGGCTGTCGAGGAGCATCGACGTACTGGCCGGCGTCCGCGGACGAGATCTCGGCTCGGTGGGCCGCGACATTGAACGGCGCCTGCAGGACATCAAATTTCCAACCGGGTACCACGCCGAGCTGTTCGGTGAGTTCAAGGAGCGTCAGGCCGCCTTCAATCGCATGCTCGTCTTCGGCATCGGCGCCGCGCTCGTCATCTTCCTCCTCCTCCACGCGTCGTTCCGCGATTGGAGACTCGCGACGTTCTCCTTCGTCACCCTCCCGATGGCCCTCGTCGGAGGAGCGCTGGCGGCCTTCCTGAGCGACGGCATTCTCTCGCTCGGCTCGCTCGTCGGCTTCTACACGGTGTTCGGCATCGCGGCACGAAACGGAATCCTCATGATCAACCACTTCCAGCATCTGGAACGCGAAGAGGGGGAGGAGTTCGGGACCGGGCTCGTCCTCCGTGGCGCCCGTGAGCGACTGTCCCCGATCCTGATGACGACCCTGGCGACCGGGCTCGCACTCGTGCCTCTCGTCGCCGCCGGCAGGATCCCGGGCCACGAGATCGAGTTCCCGCTCGCTGTCGTCATCCTCGGCGGCCTCGTGACGTCGAGCCTCCTCAACCTCTTCGCCGTTCCGACCCTGTACCTCCGCTTCGCAAGGAGCGGCTCGCCTGCCTCCGCTCGGTGAACCTGCGGCGGTGGTCTCGCGCGCGAGCTCCTGCTACGGGAAGAGGCGCGCATCCTCTTCATGGACGGCACCGCGATCCACACCCATTTACACCTGTGTGATCACCGAGAAGGGCGTTCCGCGGCGTGCAAAGACGGCGAATTACCTGAAACGGGTTGAGTGGAAAATTGACGCGGAAAATCTGAAATCAAGCCCGTACGTCTGCGTAGCCGCACGAGCACCGCACGTAGTCATCGCGGCCGCGCCTCGTGCGCGTATCTACCAGGCGGTCGCGCTGCCGTCCGGCACCAGTGCGCCTGTCGCAGCTCTCGGATTGTGATTGACCTCCTCCTCGCGCCAGAGGCGCGCGTCAGAGGACTCTCCCAGCCGGGCCGCACGAGGGTCGCACGACCACGCAAGACCTGACAAAACGCGGCTACTCGTGACGCCTGCGAACCCGCGCCACTACACGGAAACCCGCATGAACCGACCCCCTCCTCACGTTCATGGTAAGGAGGGGGTCGACGGTTCGAGTCCGCCAATCCGTCTCCGGCGGCCCCAGCCTCCGCCGCGCGCGTGAATAGGGCGCGCCCTCCTGGGCGCCCAGCGAGCAGCATCCGCTCACGGGGCGGCCGAACTGCGTCGCGTCGAGCGCGAGTGTGTCCCAGTAACCGAGCCGGTCAAACAGCGAAGGGGGCACGTTTCGAGGATACGGTCGCGCGCGCCACCCTCGATGACGCGTGGCAGGGCGCATCCTGAACGGCGACGTACCCGGCCAGGAGCCCGGCGAGCCACGCCGGCGATGTCGAGCCTGCGCCAGGTGAGGCCTTCACGGCGCTACCGCGTTCGCTTGGCTGCCGCGTACGTCCCCAGGAGCCGCGTGAACGTCGCGCGCTCGCTGAGCGCGGCGAGCGCGTCCACCATCTCGGGCAGGTGCGCCGGCGCCTCGACGTCCGCGTAGAAGACGTACTCCCAGGGCCGCCCCGGCCGAGGCCGTGACTCGAGCTTCGTCAGGTTGAGGTGGTGCTCGGCCAACGCGCCGAGGCAACGGTAGAGCGAGCCGGCGACGTGGCCGACGCCGAAGACGAGGGACGACTTGTCCGGGTCGCCGAGCGGCGTCGGATCGCGCGAGAGCGCGCCGAAGCGCGTGTAGTTGTCAGGGTAGGTCTGGATCCGGTCGGCGAGGATCTCCAGCCCGTACAGCTCTCCCGCACGCCGGGAGGCGATCGCGGCCACGCCCTCGAGGCGGTTCTCGGCGATGCGCTTCGCCGCTCCGGCGGTGTTGTACTCGGCGCGCACGGTGACGTCGAGGGCGCTCAGGAACTCCTCGCACTGCGCGATCGCCTGCGGGTGCGAGACGACCTCGCGCACGTCGTCGATCATCGACCCAGGGAGCGCGAGCAGGGCGTGATCCACGCGCACCACCGTCTCGCCGACGAGATGGAGCCCGTGCCGGAGGAAGAGGTCGTACGTCTCGTTGATGCTCCCCGCCTGCGAGTTGTCCATCGGGACGAGGCCCCAACGCGCGCGGCCGACCTCGACCGACTCGAACACCGTCCGGATCGACGGCCACGGACGGTGCTCCGCCCCCGGGAAGAGGGCGATCGCGCCTTCCTCGGAGTACGCGCCCGGCTCTCCCTGGTACGCGACAGCGTCCACCAGAGAAGTTTCGCCGCCGCGCTCAGCGCCCGGCTGACTCGACGGCGATGATGTTGCCGTCCGGGTCCTCGCACCAGGCGGCCCGGCCTCGGCCATCGTCGTCGCGGCGCCGGACGAGCCGCAGCCCGAGCTTGCCTTCGTAGAACTCGACCGCCGTCTCGATGTCCGAGACGGGGACGATGGCCGCGAAATCCGCGCTGTCGAGCATCTGCCTCGCTCCTCTCCTCGTCCGGAGCCTCGCGACGCGGAGGATCGCGCCTCCGACGGCGTGCGACAAGCGCGCGCGCCCTATGGATGCGTGAGCCGCTTCAGGCCGGCCGGTCGCCGGCGCGGGCCGCGAGCGCCTCCTCCAGCGAGGCGACCGTCTCCTCAAGCC
>JALZFU010000276.1 GCA_030861385.1 Actinomycetota bacterium | reverse complement strand
CTTGATGTCCGTCTGGACGAGGGCGACGAGCCCCGCGAGGACGATCGTGATGCCGCCGAGGATCGCGGCCAGATCGTGGATCTCGGGCGCGAGCTCGAAGAGGGGCGCCGTACGGGCGATCAGGTAGACGCCCGCGGTCACCATCGTCGCCGCATGGATCAAGGCGCTGACCGGCGTGGGGCCCTCCATGGCGTCGGGGAGCCACGTGTGGAGGGGAAGTTGGGCCGACTTGGCGACGGCGCCGCCGAGGAGGCCGAGGGCGACGATCGTCGCGAGCGCGGAGCCCTCGCCGCCGAGCGCCTCCTCCGCGCGCGAGAAGACGCGGGCGAAGTCGAGCGCGCGCGTGTGCTGGATGAGGAGGAAGAGCGCGAGCGCGAAGGTCGCGTCGCCGAACGCGTTCATGATGAAAGCCTTCTTGCCCGCCTGCACCGCCTGCGGGCGGCGGTGCCAGAAGTTGATGAGGAGGTAGGACGAGAGGCCGACCATGCCCCATCCCGCGAGGAGGAGGAGCAGGTTGCCGGCCTGGACGAGGAGGAGCATGGAGAAGACGAAGAGCGCCTTGTACGCGTGGTAGCGCCGCTCCTCGCCGTCGCCCGCCATGTATCCGACCGCGTACGAGAGGATGAGGAACCCGACCCCCGAGACGACGAGCATCATGAAGACGGAGAGCGGGTCGACCAGGACGTCGAAGCCGACGCGGAAGTCGCCCGCCGAGAGCCACGTCCAGAGAGTGGACGTCTCGCGTCGCTCCTCGACGTCGCGGCCGAGGAGCGAGACGAAGACGACGAGGGTCGCGACGAAGGAGACGAGTGTTGCCCCGGACGCGACGAGGCCGGCCTGGCGGCCGCTGATCCGGTGGCCGGCGAGCGCGATCGCGACGACGGCGACGGCGGGCGAGAAGAGGGTGACCCAGGCGGCCTGCGTCATCCGCGGAGCGTGCGGAGCTTGTCGACGTCGAGGTCGACCCGAAGGCGCGACATCGCAACGATGAGGCCGAGCCCGACGACCGCCTCGGAGGCGGCGACCACCATGACGGCGAGCGCGAAGATCTGGCCGTCGGCGTTCCCGACGTAGCGCGAGAAGGCGAGGAGCGCGAGGTTGCCGGCGTTCAGCATGAGCTCGAGCGCGAGGAGGACGATCAGCGGGCTGCGCCGGACGAGGACGCCGAGCGTCCCGATCGAGAAGAGGGCGACGGACGCGATCAGGTACGAGGCGACGCCGGGACCCGTCATCGCGTCGCCCTTCCGTCGCGCCCCTCCGCGCGCTGCGCGACCGGCACCGTGCTCCCGAGAATGACGCCGCCGACGGCGGCGACGAGGAGGATGATCGAGGTCACCTCGAACGCGAGCAGGTGGTCGGAGAGGAAGAGCTCGCCGATCGAGTCGGGCGAGCCGAAGGCGTCGGTGATCCGGGCCGAGTCGGCCAGCTGGTCGCCCGCGCGAAGGACGACGGCGACGATCACCTCGACCGCGATCGCGCCCGCCGCCACCACGGCGGCGAGCGACTGGAGCGTCGGCCCGCCCGCCCACGGCGCGTCGGCCCGGCCACCGAGGTAGGCGATCACGAAGAGGAACATCACGATCACGGCGCCCGCGTAGACGAGGACCTGCGCCGCCGCCACGAACTCCGCCTCGAGGAGGAGGTAGAGGACGGCGAGGGAGGCGAGGTTCACGATCAGGGCGAGCGCGCTGAAGAACGGGTTCGAGAAGAGGACGACCGCGAGGCCCGACGAGAAGAGGGCGGTCGTCGCGACGATCCAGGTGATCCAGACGAGGACCTCGCCCGCGTCCACGTCACGACCCCGTCTTCCACACGCCGTCGGGCGTGTCGTAGAGGGTCGGATCGGCGACCGGGACGCGCTTGATCGGCTCGGCGAGGAGCATCTCCTTCGTGTAGATCTCGTCGTCGCGGTTGTACTCGGAGAGCTCGTACTCGTTCCCGAGCGTGATCGCGTCGAACGGGCATGCGATCTCGCAGTAGCCGCAGAAGATGCAGCGGCTCATGTTGATCTCGTAGATCCGCGCGTAGCGCTCCCCCGCCGACACGCGTTGCTCGGGCGTGTTCTCCGCCGCCACGACGCGGATGCAATCCGCCGGGCAGGCGGCCGCGCAGAGCGAGCAGCCGACGCATTTCTCGAGCCCGTTCTCGTGGCGGTTCAGCCGATGGCGGCCGCGCCACCGCGGGTAGACGGGGCGCTTGTACTCCGGGTACTGCTGCGTGATCGGCTTCCGGAAGATCTGGCGGAAGGTGACCGCGAAGCCCTTGAGCGAGTCCAGTGGCTGGGGCGACATCAGAAGGCGACGACGAGGACGGCCGTCGCG
>JALZFU010000266.1 GCA_030861385.1 Actinomycetota bacterium | reverse complement strand
GGCGATGGCTAGGCGGGAGCGCGGGAGGAGGACGGCGACCCCGCCGAGGGCGCCGACCACCGCGGCCGCTTCGATCACGGGACGCCTGCGAGAGCGAGGGCGGCGGCGCGCGGCACGTCCGTACCGTATCGCCGGGGTGCCTGACGTACGGCGTATATCCCGTCCGCGCGCGACGGCCGCTCCACGCGCTCGCCGGAGCGACTGCTCGCGACGTCTCGGGCGACGAGTACGGTCCCCGTCCCCGACGAGGAGCCCGTCCACCTCGTCCGCGATCCGGTTCGTTTCCGCGCTGACGTCACGATGAACTGCTCGCCGGTCGTGCTGCTGGGCGTCTCCCGTAGCGGTACGACGCTGCTCAAGGAGATGCTCGACCGCCACTCACAGCTCGCCATCCCGTCCGAGTCCTACTTCATCCCGCAGCTCTGGGACCGCCACGGCGACCGCCCGGACCCCGACGCTTTCGTAGAGGATCTCGGTCGGCTGGCGCGCGTCCGCGAGTGGGGAGTGCGGCCCGGCGAGGTCCGCCGGCGGCTGCCGCCGCGTCCGTCGTTCGCCGACGCCGTCCAGGCCGTCTATCGGATCTACGCCGAGGGACGGCGGAAGCCGCGGTTCGGGGACAAGACGCCCGCGTACATGCAGCGGCTGCCGCTTCTCGCACGTGCGTTCCCGGGCGCTCAGTACGTCCACATCGTGCGAGACGGCCGTGACGCCTGCCTCTCGTTCCTCGGCATGCGGCGAAAGCCACGCTTCAACTGGGCGCGGCCCCGCGGAGTCGGCTCGTTCGCGTGCCAGTGGGAGCTCGAGCTCGGACAGGCGCGCCGGTTCGGCGCGGCGCTCGGTGCGTCCCGCTATCTCGAGCTGCGCTACGAAGATCTCGTCGTCGATCCCGAGCGTTGCCTCCGCCGGGCCTGCGCGTTCCTGGGGCTGGAATTCGAGCCGGCGATGCTCGAGTACCACCACAACGTCGACCGGACGCGGCTCCGGGACCATCCGAGGCTCGCTGAGCCGCCGACGCCGGGACTCCGTCAGTGGCGGCGACAGATGGCACCGCGCGACGTCGAGCTCTTCGAGGCCGTTTCGGGGCGCGTACTCGAAGCGTACGGGTATGAGCGCGTCTACCCGGAGCCGTCCGGGGCGGCGCGGGCACGGGCTGCGTTCGAGCGCGCGGCGTTCCGCGCGCGCGTATTTTCGTGGCATCTCTCGCTCGCCGTCGTCCGCCGAAGCCCCGTGTGGCGGATGCGGCAGCTCTACATTCGCCGTGCGACGCGGGGGGCAGAGAGATCGTCCACGCGCCCGCGGCGAATCGCAGGGCGCCGGTCTCGGCGTAGCCCGCCAGGAGCGTCGCCTCCGCGACGGTCGTGACCGGCCGACCTACCCGAATCGGCCAAGGAGGCCGGCGTTTCGTCGCGGGCGAGCTCCTCCAATACGAGCTCCCGCCTCGGGTCAGGAGACGCGGCCGGCGCTGAGGAGCTCGTAGCCCTCGCGGAGGAACGGCGTTCGATCGACGAGCGCCGCGATCTCGTCGGGCTCGAAGACGCCCTCGTCGGTCACGTAGCGGTCGATCGACTCGGGCGGGGTGAGATCGAACCGCTCCTCCTCGAGGTCGAGGTCGGCGCTCCCCGAACGCTCGCCGCTCGGCGCCTCCACCGGTGCGAGCTTGAACGTCTCACAGGCGACGACGACCGGCACCCCGACTTCCTTCGCGGCCGCGGCGAGCTCGCTCGTTCCCGCCTTGTTGACGAGCGCCCCGTCGCGGGAGACGGAGTCCGCCCCGAGCAGGAGGAGGCCGACGGTCGTGACCGCGTGCGTGGCGTCCTCGTCGGCGACGACGTCCACCGTCAGCCCCTCGCCCTCGAGCTCGCGAGCGAGCGCACGGCCCTCCTCGTACGGGCCCGTCACCGTGCAGACGACCCGGTCCGGGCGGCCGTAGAGAAGCGCCTCGCGCACGGTCGCGGATGCGGAGTGCGTCATCACCGTCCCCTCCAGGCTCGGTCTCAGGAGCACGGCGATCGAGTGGGCGGCGCGATCGCGACGCTCGAGGAGCGCCCGACACTCGTCGACGAGG
>JALZFU010000255.1 GCA_030861385.1 Actinomycetota bacterium | reverse complement strand
CCTCGTGCCCGCGCGCGGCGCCCCCCTGCAGAGCTCGCCTCGTCCGCGCCCCCGGCGCGACGCTCACGACCCTTCCTCACTCCCCGGGCTCCTCGAAACGGAGCTCCTGGTGGTGGAGGCGGTGTCCCAGCTTCGTCCGCTTTGCCTCGAGGTAGCGACGGTTCTCGGCGTTCGGCGGCACCTCGATCGGCAGCTGCTCGACGACCTTGAGGCCGAACCCCTCGATCCCAGTGATCTTGCGCGGGTTGTTCGTCAGGATCCGGATGGTCGAGAGGCCGAGGTCGGCGAGGATCTGCGACCCGATCCCGTACTCGCGCGCGTCCGCGGGAAAGCCGAGCTCGAGGTTCGCTTCGACCGTGTCCAGCCCGGCCTCCTGGAGCTCGTACGCGCGGAGCTTCGAGAGGAGCCCGATCCCGCGACCCTCCTGCGACATGTAGAGGAGGACGCCGCGGTCCTCGCTCCCGATCCGAAGGAGCGCCTGCTCGAGCTGCTCACCGCAATCGCACCGAAGCGAATGGAAGACGTCCCCGGTCAGGCACTCCGAGTGGACGCGGACGAGGACGTCCGGGCGGCCCTCCACCTCGCCCTTCACGAGCGCGACGTGGAGGCGTCCGGTCAACGTCTCGCGAAACGCGACGGCCGTGAACTCGCCGTACGCCGTCGGGAGGCGGACGCCCGTCATCCGCTCGACGAGCTTCTCCGTCCGGCGCCGGTATTCGATCAGGTCGGCGACGCTGATCATCTTCAGGTCGTGCCGCTCGCAGTAGCGGACGAGGTCGGGGACACGGGCCATCGTCCCGTCCTCGTTCATGATCTCGCACACGACTCCGGCCGGGATCAGGCCGGCCATCCGCGCGAGGTCGACCGCCGCCTCCGTTTGACCGGCCCGCTGGAGAACGCCGCCGGGGCGCGCGCGAAGCGGAAAGACGTGGCCGGGCTGGACAAGGTCTCGCGGGCCCTTGCTGGGGTCGATCGCGACCTGGATCGTCCGTGAGCGGTCGGGGGCCGAGATCCCGGTCGTGATCCCCTCGCGCGCCTCGATCGAGTTTGTGAACGCGGTCCCGTGCGGCGTCTCGTTCTTCGGCGTCATCGGGTAGAGCCCGAGCTGGTCGCAGCGCTCCTCCGTCAGGCAGAGGCAGATGAGGCCACGACCGTGCGTCGCCATGAAGTTGACCGCCTCGGGCGTCGCGAACTGGGCGGCAATCGTGAGGTCGCCCTCGTTCTCGCGGTCGGCCGCGTCGACGACGACGACGAACTTGCCCTGGCGGATGTCCTCGATCGCCTCCTCGATCGCCGCGAAGGGCGTGGCGGCGGCGATTGCCTCCTGCTGCGCCATTTGGCGAATCGTATCCGCGTCAGGCCCGATTCTCGCGAGCGTGCAGGAGCCGCTCGACGTGCTTCGCGACGATGTCCACCTCGACGTTCAGGCGGTCGCCGGACCGGAGGCGGCCGAGCGTCGTCGCCGTCAGCGTGTGGGGGACGAGCGCGATCTCGACGTGGCGAGGGCCGACGGCGGCGACGGTCAGGCTGACGCCCTCGAGCGCGATTGAGCCCTTCTCGACGCAGTAGCGCTCGAGCCCGCGCGGGAGCTCGACGAAAAGCCTCTTGCCGTCGCCTTCCGGCTCGATCCCCCGCACTCGGCCGACGCCGTCGACGTGGCCCTGGACGATGTGGCCGCCGAGCGGCTCGCCGGCACGCAGGGCGGGCTCGACGTTCACCTCCGCCCCCGCCTCCAGGCGGCCGAGCGACGACCGGCGGACCGTCTCGGGGATGGCGTCGAACGTGACGGTGGAGTCGTCGACCGCCGTCGCCGTGAGGCAGACGCCGCTCAGGGCGATCGAGTCGCCCACCGCCGCTCGCGCTGCCGTGCCCGGAGCGCGGACACAGAGGCGAACGCCGCCTTCCGCGCGCTCGACCCCCTCGACCCTTCCGAGCTCGCGGACGATCCCCGTAAACATCCTGGAAACGATACGCGGCGGTGCGCGTCAGTAGCCGCGGTCGCGGTCGACCAGGCCGCGGAGATCGCGGCCCTCCCGGAACCGCCGCAGATTGTCCTCGACGAGGCGGGCGAGCGGCTCCTCGGTCGTCCCGGGCGGGTTGGCGGCGTGCGGTGTGACGAGCACATTTCGGAAGCGCCAGAGCGCGTGACCCTCCGGGAGCGGCTCGGGATCGGTCACGTCGAGGCAGGCGCCGCCGATCCGACCCTCGGCGAGCGCGCGGACGAGGGCGTCGGTCTGGACGAGCGCGCCCCGCGCGACGTTCAGGAGCCAGCCCGACGGACCGAGGAGATCGAGCTCGCGCCCGCCGATCAGGCCGCGCGTCTCCGACGTGAGCGGAGCGGCGAGGACGGCGTAGTCGGTCTCCGTCAGGAGCTCGTCGAGCTCCCCGGG
>JALZFU010000253.1 GCA_030861385.1 Actinomycetota bacterium | reverse complement strand
GGCGGCGGGCGGTCGCGGCACCGATCCCGGAGCCGCCGCCCGTCACGAGGGCGACCTTCCCGTCGAGCCGCATGAGTAGAGCCGAAGCCGGCTACCGGCAGGAGGACGGATGCTTCGCCGTCGCCATACGGCGGCCTAGACTAGCGCCGTCACGACCGTGCGGCCGCGGGTCGTCGCCGCCCTTCTACTGGACGAACGGCGCCGCGAGCGCTGATCGCGCACCTCCCGCGGACGACGCGAGCAAAGGTCGTACCCGTCGAGCTGCTCGAAGAGCTCGTGGCCGACGGTTTTCTTCGCCGGGTTCTCGAGCGATCACCCGGGCGTCACGCCGGACGGCACTGCGACCGGGAGCGGCGAGCTCAGGGCTACGAGCGACGCTAGAGACGCCCGGCGGCGATGATCCGTTCCAGGAACTGGCTCGTGCGCGGGTGACGCGGCGCCTCGAAGATCTCCGCCGGCGGCGCCTCCTCGAGGATGGCGCCGGCGTCGAGGAAGCAGACGCGGTCGGCGATGTCCCGCGCGAAGCTCATCTCGTGCGTGGCGATGAGCATCGTCATGCCTGCCTCGGCGAGCTCGCGGATGACCCCGAGCACCTCGGCGACGAGCTCGGGGTCGAGCGCGCTCGTCACCTCGTCGAGAAGCAAGAGCTCGGGGCGCATGGCGAGCGCCCGCACGATGGCGACGCGCTGCTGCTGGCCCCCCGAGAGCCGGTCGGGATAGTCGTCGCGCTTGTCCGCGAGTCCGAAGCGTGCGAGCAGGTCGATCGCCTCCCGCTCGGCCTCCGCGCGCGGCATCCCGAGAACCTTCGTGAGCGCGAGCGTGACGTTCCGGAGCACCGTTATGTGCGGAAACAGGTTGAAGGCCTGGAAGACGATGCCGACGCGGCGACGGACGCGGTCGACGTCGACCCGGCGAGCCGTGATCTCTTCGCCGAGGAGCTCGATCCGACCGGCGTCGATCGGCTCGAGCAGGTTGACGCAGCGAAGGAGGGTTGATTTTCCCGACCCGGAGGCGCCGATGAGGCAGACGATCTCGTGGCGGTCGAGGGCGAGCTCGACGCCCTTTAGGACCTCGAGGCCGCCGAACGACTTGCGGAGGCCCTCGATCCGCAGCGCGGTGCCCTCGCTCATCCACGCAGCCCGAGCGCGAGCTGGCGCCGGCGGTCGCGGATGACGAGCCAGTCGGTGAGGCGCGCCAGCGGAATCGTGAGGAGGATGAAGAGGATTGCCGTCACGAGGTACGGCGTGTAGTTGAAGTTGCTCGCCACCTCGATCTGGGACTGCCGGAAGGCCTCGACGGGGCCGAGGAGGGCGACGAGCGCCGTGTCCTTCTGGAGCCCGATGAAGTCGTTCAGGAGCGGTGGGACGACGCGGCGGACCGCTTGCGGAAGGATCACGTACCGAAGCGCCTGGGTCCGCGAGAGCCCGAGCGAGCGCGCGGCGGCCTCCTGACTCGGATGTACCGATTCGATGCCCGCGCGGTAGACCTCCGAGACGTATGCGGAGTAGACGAGCACGAGCGCGACGACGCCCCAGAAGAGCGGGTCGCGCGGGATGCCGGAGATCGCGAGCGCGGGCGCGCCGAAGCCGAGCAGGTAGATGACGAGGATCGTCGGCACGCCGCGGAAGAAGTCGGCGTAGGCGACCGCGAGCGCCCGCAGCGGGAAGAAGACGGGACCCGGGAGGCTTCGCACGACCGCGATCAGAAGGGCGAAGACGAGGATGATCGCCTCGGCGATCAGAAAGATCCGAACGTTCAGGAGGAACGCCTCCGGGATGACGGCGAGCGACTCCCGGAAGAAGTCGCCGTTGAAGAACTGGCGCCGCACCTCGGGCCACCCGGGCGCGTTCGAGACGACGAGCACGACGACGAGGGCGAACGCGACGCTGCTCGCCAGCGCGATCGCAACGCTGCGGCCCCCGGATCGGCCGGAGGTCGTCACGGGTCGCTTACTCGAGGACGGGCGCGTCCGCCCTCTGGGTGATCCACTCGTCCTCGATCCGCGCGAGCGCCCCGTTCTCGCGGAGCGTGGAGAGCGCGTCGTTGACGCAGTCGCGGAGCGAGTTGCCCTCCTCGAAGACGAGCCCGAAGTACTCCTGCGATTCGGCGGCGACTTGACCGACGAGCTTGCCGTTCGGCACCTGCACTGCCGTGATGAAGAACGAGGTCGGGAGGTCGACGACGATTCCGTCGACCTGCTTGTTCTTGAGGGCGGAGACGGCATCGTTCAGCGTGTTGAAGACGGCGGGGTCCTCGCCGGGCTGGATCGTGTTCTGGATGACGTCGAGGCTCGTCGTCCCGACGGGCGCGCCGAGCTTCGCGCCGTCGAGGTCGGCCAGTGACTTCGCGTTCGCGAACTGCGAGGACTTGAGCGTGACGACGGCCTGCTGGACATCGTAGTAGGAGTCGCTGAAGTCGACGGCCTGGTCGCGCTCCTTCGTGTACGAGACCTGATTGATGTCGAAGTCGAAGTTCTTCGGTCCCGGCTTGAAGGCGTTGTCGAACGGGACGACGACCCATTTCACCTCGTCGTCGGAGAACCCGAGCTGCTCCGCGATCGCGTACGCGGCCGCCGCCTCGTACCCGCGCTTCGTCGGCTTCGTCGTTGGATCCCAGGGAGCCCCCTTCTCGTCCTCGAACCAGGGCGGAAAGGCGGGGTTGTCGGTAGCAATCGTCAGCTCCCCGGGCGTGACGAGCTCGAGCTGATCCTTCGCGCATCGATCCGCCTCGGTCGCCGCGGTCGACTGCTCCGCGACTCCCTCCTCGTCGCCGCCGCACCCCGCGGCGACTGACGCGAGGGCGAGAACGACTCCGACGAGTGCGAAGGGCCTACGCATACGCAACGTCTCCTTGAAACCGGGAGCGGCGCCGAATCTACCACCGCGGGATCTCTGAGTCCCTTGGTCGAGAAGGAAAAGGTCGGCGCTCCGCCCGGCGCCCGGCCGCAGCCCGCGGCGAACTCGACCGCCGCCCGATCATCCGCGAGAACCCGTCTCAATCGGCCGAACGCTGACTCGTTGTCGCGGGAGGCGGCCTCGGTGCCATCAGTCCGCTGCCGAACCCCCGTGGAGGAAAGGTGCGGTGGATCCGGACCTAGCAGCCGCGAGACGCGGCGACGAACGGCGCGACCGCGTCCATCTAGCGCTTCGCCTCCTGCTTTTCTCCAGCACGCCCGCGATGACTTCTGCCGTGCTGCTTCGTCTCAACGACGGGAGGATCGAGCCACGGAGGAAACCCGGATGCGCAAAGTGATTGTGAACGAGTTCATGAGCCTCGACGGGGTCGCCCAGGCCCCCGGCGGCGCCGACGAGGACGCGAGCGGCGGCTTCCGCCACGGCGGCTGGCACCTCCGCTACTTCGATGACCTCTCGCAGAAGCGCGTGCTCGAGAGCATCGTGGAGGCGGGCGGCTTCGTGCTCGGGCGCCGCACCTACGAGATCTTCGCGTCGTATTGGCCGAACGCGCCCGAGGAGGAGCAGGTAATCGCGGAGCCTCTGAACACGAAACCGAAGTACGTGGCGTCGACGACGCTCGCCGAGCCGCTCGCGTGGGAGAACTCGACGCTCCTCCGCGGCGACGTCGCCGAGGCGCTGGCCGGGCTGAAGCAGGACGGCGGGGCCGACCTGCACGTCATCGGGAGCACCGAGCTGGTGCAGACGCTGATCGAGCACGACCTCGTCGACGAGTTCCGGCTCATGATCGACCCGCTCGTCCTGGGTGGCGGCAAGCGGATCTTCCGAGACGACGGGTCCCTCCGGCCGCTCCGGCTCGTCGACGGCGAGGTGACGACCACCGGCGCAATCCTCGCGACGTACGCTCCCGCCGAGGCCTGACACCGCGCCGCGCACGCGAGCTGCACGGCGCCCGCGGGTGGCGAGATGCGATCGGTCGGGCCAAGAGGAGGTTCACATGACGAAACTGATCTACTCGGCGATCGCGTCGGTCGACGGCTACGTCGCGGACGAGAACGGCAGGTTCGACTGGGCCGAGCCGGACGAGGAAGTGCACGCCTTCATCAACGACCTGGAGCGCTCGGTCGGCACGTACCTCTACGGCCGTCGGCTCTACCAAGTGATGCTCTACTGGGAATCGCGAGCGGCGCGGCGGCGGACGTCTCCGGCGACCACGAAGGGGGGAAGTTCATCGTGAGCCTCACCCAGTACTACACGGCGACGAGCCTCGACGGCTTCATTGCCGACCGAGACAACTCGCTGGATTGGTTGTTCACCCGCACCCTTGAGGAGGACGGGCCGTTGAACTACGGCCGGTTCATAGCTCAGATCGGCGCGATGGCGATGGGGTCGACGACGTACGAATGGATCCTGGACCACGAGTTCGCCGACAAGGATCCCGCCGACTGGCGTTGGCCGTACGACGTCCCCTGCTGGGTCTTCACGCACCGCCAGCCGCCCCTCGTGCCGGCCGCGCGGATCACGTTCACGAGAGCGGACGTCGCGACGGTGCACAAGGAGATGGTTGCAGCCGCCGGCGGCCGGAACGTCTGGATCGTCGGCGGGGGAGACCTGGCCGGTCAATTCGCGGACGCGGGTCTCCTGGACGAGGTTCTCGTCTCGATTGCTCCGGTCACGCTCGGTGGGGGTGCGCCGCTCCTCCCGCGCCGGATCGAGCTCCATCTGGATGAGCTCGAACGAAACGGCGACTTTGCGGCCGCCAAGTACTCGGTGGTTCCCGTGACCGGCTGACGGAAGCCTCGCGCGCCGGCGATTGGTGTTCCGCCACGTTCGCCTCCTCATGCCCCGTAGAAGCCTTCGGCGCTCGAGGGTGGGCGAGCCGCTCGCGTCGGCGCCATCTCCTCACCGGGCGTCCTCGCGGGTCTTGAGGGGCGTCTCGGGCAGGCACACGACGGCGATGAGCGCGAGCGCTGCGAGCGAGGCAGCGA
>JALZFU010000246.1 GCA_030861385.1 Actinomycetota bacterium | reverse complement strand
GCCCGGATGGCCGATGCCGAGGCGGACGCGGCGGAACTCGGCGCCGATATGGGCCGTGATCGAGCGCAGCCCGTTGTGGCCGGCATGGCCGCCGCCCGTCTTCACGCGGAGCTTGCCGGGCGGCAGGTCGAGCTCGTCGTGGAACACGACCACGTCGGCGGGCGCGAGCCGGTAGAAGCGCATCGCCTCGCCGACCGCGCGGCCGGACTCGTTCATGAACGTGAGCGGCTTCAGGAGCGCGACCCGGGCGCCGTCGATCCGAAGCTCGGCGAGCTCCCCCGAGAACTTCGAGCGAAACGAACCTCCGTGTCGCCGCGCCAGCTCGTCGCAGACCATAAAGCCGACGTTGTGCCGGGTGGAGGCGTATTCGCGACCGGGGTTGCCAAGGCCCGCGACGAGCACGTCGAGCGTCGAGGCGCGCTCGCCCCGACGGCGCAACGGCATGGACGGCTAGCCCTCGACGGTGCCCGGCGAGCCGGCGGCGTCGGCGTCCGGCTCGGCCGGCCCCTCGGCTGCGCCCTGCGGCTGTTGCTCGGTGGGAAGGCCCTCGGCCGCCGCCGCCTCCTCGGCCTCGAGGATCTCCTCGGGCGTCTCGACCCGGGTCGGCTGCGAGACGCTCGCGAGTACCGTGTCCGGGTCGTCGAGGAGCGTGACGCCCTCGGGCACCGGGAGGTCGGCGACGCGGATGCTGTCGCCGATCGCGAGCCCGGAGACGTCGAGCTCGAGCCGGTCGGGCACGTCCATTGGAAGCGCCTCGACGTTCACGTCGCGTGTCACCTGGGTGAGGACGCCGCCCATCGTCACGCCCTCGGCCTCGCCGACGAGCTCGACCGCAACCTGCGCATGGATCGCCTGATCCAGGCGTACTTCCTGGAGATCGACGTGCAGCAGGCGGCCGCGCGTCGGATGGAGCTGGTACTCCTTGAGGACGGCGTGGCGCGTCTTCCGCCCGCCATCGCCGACCACGACGTCCAGGATCGCGTGCATGCCGTGCTCGCCGGTGAGCGCCTTGCGAAGGTCGCGCTCCGCGATGGCGAACGCGTCCGCTCGTTTCCCGTTGCCGTAGATGACCCCCGGCACGAATCCGCGCAAGCGCAGGCGCCGCGCCTCGGCGCTCCCGAGGGCCTCGCGAGGCTGCACCTGGAGCCTGATCCGCTCGCCGGCCATCGGCCGGCCAGTCTAGCCGACGACTACCCGACGAGAATCGAACGGAGCAGGAGCCCGACCGGCAGCCAGGCGGCGAGCGCGAAGAAGAGCGAGGTGAAGAACGCCGTCCCGAGGACGTACGCGTGCGTGTTGGGGTCCATGTTCACCGCAGTAGCCGCTTTCCGGGCGGACGCTTGCCCGTCCCGTTCTCATGATCGGCGATACCGCGCGCGTCGCAACCCTCGGCGGAGGGAACCGACGCGCCGGCGCGACTGCCCGGAGGGGGGATACGCGCGCAGCGCGCGCAAGTCATCCTCTGAACGAGGCCCCGGGAATCGATGCCGCGATCCGCTGAGACGAGCATGCGCCGCAAAGCGACGAGCCCGGCGAGCAAGCGTGTCCCGGCCGGGCCGGGAAAACCGGATCCGGAGGCGGACGTGGTGCCGGCGCCGGCGACGGCAGCACCCGAGCCACCGGTCGTCCGGCTCGAGATCTACGCCGCTCAGGTTCCCGCGAAGAAGACCCCCGCCAAGCGCCGGACTCGAAAGACCGCTCCGCGCCGCACCGCGAGCCCGCCTTCGGAGTCGTCGCCCGATCCCGCCGCTCGCGCGCTCGTCCTCGACGCCCGCGAGCGCGAACTCGACGAGCGCGAGTCGCTCGTCACCGAGAAGCGCGAGCGCGTTCGCGCCGCGGAGGCCGCGGTCGCGGCGCGCTACGCGCGCTGGAAGCAGGAGCGCGGGAAGGAACTGGAGGAGATGGCTCAGGACATCTCCGAGAGGATCAAATTCTGATGTGCGGCATCGTCGGCATGGTCAACCTCGACGGGCGCGCGGCCGACCCCGCGCTGCTCGGCCGGATGAACGAGGCCATACGCCACCGCGGCCCGGACGAGGACG
>JALZFU010000188.1 GCA_030861385.1 Actinomycetota bacterium | reverse complement strand
GGGCTCGGGGACGCCCGCGGAAGCGAGGTCGGCCTCCACGTGGCGGACGGCGTCGAGCGGCCGCCACGAACGGCCCGGCGGACCCGGGCGAGGAAGCGTCGATTCGAAACGAGCTCTCAAGCGATCGCGGCGGCTTCGAGCGCGCGTCGGCGCTCCTCGCCCGCGAGCGCTTCCGTCAGCTCCTCGAGGTCGCCGTCGAGGACGCGGTCGAGCTGGTGGAGGGTCAGCTTGATCCGGTGATCGGTGACCCGGTTCTCGGGGAAGTTGTACGTTCGCACCTTCTCCGAGCGCTCGCCGCCGCCGATCTGCGAGCGACGCTTCAGCGAGAGCTCCTCCTCCTGGCGGCGCCGCTCCAGCTCGAGGAGCCGCGCTCGGAGCACGCGCAGCGCCTTCGCCTTGTTCTGGAGCTGCGACTTCTCGTCCTGCATCGCGACGACGAGCCCGGTCGGGAGGTGCGTCACGCGGACGGCCGAGTCGGTCGTGTTCACGCTCTGCCCGCCCGGACCGGTGGAGCGGTAGACGTCGATCTTGAGGTCGGCCGGGTCGATCTCGACCTCGACCTCCTCGGCCTCCGGCATGACGGCGACCGTCGCCGTCGAGGTGTGAATGCGCCCCTGCGACTCGGTCTCGGGGACGCGCTGGACGCGGTGGGTTCCGCCCTCCCACTTGAACACCGAGTACGCGCCCTCGCCCTTGACGGCGAACGTCGCGTCCTTGAACCCACCGACCTCGCTCGGGCTGGCGCTCAGGAGCTCGTGGCGGTAGCCGCGCCGCTCCGCGTAGCGGGTGAGCATCCGGTAGAGGTCGCCGGCCCAGATCGCCGCCTCGTCGCCGCCGACGCCCTGTCGGATCTCGACGATCACGTCCTTGGCGTCGTTCGGGTCGTGCTCGACGAGGGCGAGCTTGAGCTCCTCCTCGAGGGAGCGGACGCGCTCCTCGAGCTCGGGCACGAGCTCGCGAAGATCGCCATCCGCACGCGCCGCCGCGAGGTCCCCCGTCGTCGCGCGCCACTCCTCTGCGAGTCGGTACGGCGCCTCGAGCTCCTTGAGGCGCCGCCCTGCGTCCGCGACCGCGCGGTGGTCGGAGAAGACGGCGGGGTCGCTCAGACGCTCCTGCGCCTCGGCATACGAGCGCTCGAGCTCGGCGACGAGTTCGTCGATCGCGGCCACCGATTCAGGATAGCCCCGCCCTCGGGCCGCCCTAGCGCCGCCGCCGGAGGTCGATCACGACGATGCCGCCGACGCGAGCACGGCCGCGAGAACGACGAAGAGGAACGCACGGACGGTTCACGCCATGACCTCGACTTTCCGCTCCTCCGGACTGAGACGACCCTCGAGCCGCAGGACTTCGCGGAGCGCGCGGATCGAGACCTCGATCTGGTCGAGCGTCGGCTCCCGGGTCGTGAGCCGCTGGAGCCAGAGTCCGGGCGCGAGCAGGATTCGGAGCACCCGATGCTCGGGATGGCGCCCGGCGAAGCGGATGAGCTCGTAGGCGATCCCGGCGATGAGCGGCAGCGCGAGAATCCGCGAAACCACCAGCCAGTACCAGGCCGGGCGCCCGAAGAATGCGAAGACGAAGATCGCGATCACCATCACGTAGAGGAGGAATGCCGTCCCGCAACGGACGTGCAGCAGGCTGTAGCGCTGCACGCGCTCGGGCTGGAGCTCGTCGCCGGCCTCGAGCGCATTGATCGCCTTGTGCTCGGCGGCGTGGTACTGGAAGACGCGCTTCAGGTCGGGAAGAAGCGAGATCAGGAGCAGGTAGAGAACGAAGATCGCCACGCGGACGATCCCCTCGACGATGACGAACGCCGCCGTTCCCTCGATCGGGAGCCAGTTCGTGATGAGGGCGGGCGAGACCTTGAAGAGGAGGAGGGCGAACCCGATCGCGATCCCGAACGCGAAGAGAAGCTGGCCGCGGGTGAGCTCCGTCTCGACCTCGTCTTCTCCTTCCTCCTGCGCGGCGTAGTTCGCGGAGATGGCGAGCGCCCGGAAGCCGATCGCGAGCGACTCGCCGAGGGCGACGACGCCACGGACGACCGGGAGCCGGAGCCAGCGGTGGCGAAGGAGGACGGAGGAGATCGGGCGATTGACCTCGGCGATCCCGCCGTCCGCCTTGCGAACGGCGACCGACCAGGCGGAGGCGCCGCGCATCATCACCCCCTCGAGGACGGCCTGGCCGCCGATCGGCGCCGCTGATCGAAAAGCGAGCGCGACGGCCTTTCTGACGGTCGTCATAGCGTGAGTATCGGGCGCGCGGCCACGGGCCTTAGCGCCGAGCGGTTACGCGCGGCGAGGGCCCCCGGCGCGCTCCAGCCGGCGCTGGAAGCGCTCGACGCGACCGCCGGTGTCCAGGAGCTTCTGCTTCCCGGTGTAGAACGGGTGACATTCCGAGCAGATCTCGACGTGCAGCTCCGGCTTCGTCGAGCGGGTCTGGAAGCTGTTCCCGCACGAGCAGGTGACGGTGGCGAGGACGTACTCGGGATGGATGTCAGCCTTCATCGGAGCCGAGGATACCAGAGGCGGTTTCGGCCGCGACGTTGCCGCCTGAGACAACGACGACGACCGTCTTCCCGCGGACGTCGTACACCTTCCCGGCGAGGAGCGCGGCGACCCCGGCGACACCCGCCGGCTCCGCTGCCAGCTTCGAGCGGGCGTAGAGAAAACGGAATCCCTCGCGAATCTCGGCCTCCGACACGGTGACGGATGCTGCGAGGAGCGTCCGGCAGACGGCAAGACAACGCTCGCCCGCGAAGGGGGCGTTCAGGCCGTCCGCGATCGAGGCGGGAGCGACGCGGACGGGGCGACCGGCGGCGAGCGCGGCCTGGAGCGCGGCCGAGCGCTCCGGCTCGACCGCGACGACGCGGGCGTCGGGACGGGCGCCCGTAACCGCGACGGCGACCCCGGAGACGAGGCCGCCCCCGCCGACGGGGACGACGACGACGTCGACGTCCGGACGATCCTCGACGATCTCGAGCCCGAGCGAGCCGTGGCCCGCGATCACGGCGTCGTCGTCGAAGGGATGGACGAAGGTCCGGCCGCTCGCCTCGCGGAGCTCGTTCGCGCGCGCGAAGGCCTCCTCCGCCGTTCTCGCCTCGAGGTCGACGCTCGCCCCGTAGGCGCGGGTCGCCGCGACCTTGAGCGGACTCGCCGCGGCCGCCATGACGACGAGGCAGTCGATTGCCTCGAGCGCGGCCCCGTAGGCGAGGGCGGCGGCCGCGTTTCCCGCCGACACCGTGACGACGCCGGCGCGTCGCTCGTCGGCCGAGAGGGACGCGAGCCTCGTGAGCATCCCGCGGGGCTTGAAGGACCCCGTGCGCTGGAAGAGCTCGGCCTTCAGGAAGACGCGCGCGCCCACCGCCTCGCCGAGCGTCGCCGACGAGAGGAGGGGTGTTCGGTGAAGCCGATTTCCGATCGCGCGCGACGCGCGCAGCACGTCGTCCGGCGTCACGGGCGGCGCCACGCCCGCCTGCGCTGCGGCGGCCCTCACATCAGCGAGTACTCGGGTCCAGAGCCGCCCTCGGGCGGCGTCAGGCGCCCGCCCTTCGCGCTGATCGCGCCGCACTGCACGCAGTTCGCCGCCGTCACCTCGACCCGGACGGGGTCGCGCGCGAGCGCCTCCTCGCCCTCGGCGATCGCGTAGACCTGGGCGGGGCACATCCGCACCCACGCCTCGGCGAGCTCGCGCGGGACGCTGGGTTCGAGACGGATGTGGTTGGGCGCGTCGTCGCGTGTCTTGTTCCCGCTCAGGTAGACGCTCGAGAGCTTGTCGAAGACGAACTCGCCGTCCGGCTGCGGGTAGCGCGACGCCCGGTCGCCGATGAAGACGTCCACCGCTTTGTCGGGCTCGAGCGAGAGGTCGCGCAGCGGCAAACGGCCAAGCGAGTTCATCGCCGCACCGGCGAGCACCGCGCCGCGGACGAAGCCGTAGCGAAACGCAGGTCGCATGTTCCGAACGCGCTCGAGGTCGTTCCAGACGTAGCTCGCCCGGATCGCGTCGTCGTAGCCGGCGAGGGCGCCCGGCGTCCACGCCGTCTGGCCCGGCTGCACCGCCTCCACCGCCGCCTCGGCGGCCAGCATCCCGGATCGGATGGCGTAGTGGATCCCCTTGAGCGCCGGGACGTTCACGAACCCGGCCGCGTCGCCGACGATCATCCCGCCCGGGAAATGGAAGCGGTCGGGAAGGCCGAGGAAGCCGCCCTCCGGGATGGTCTTCGCCCCCCACGCGATGCGCCGGCCGCCGGCGAGGATTCGCCGCAGGAGCGCGTGCGTCTTCAGCTCCTGCAGGAGGTCGTGGACGGACAGCGTCGCGTCACGGTAGTCGAGCCCGACGACCATCCCGAGCGCGACCATGCTCTCGCCCATCGGATACACGAAGCTCCCCCCGAACTCGCGGTAGCGAGCGCCGCCGCGGAGCGGCCAACCCATCGTGTGCATCACCCGCGTGAGCGGCCGCTCGACCTCCCACATCTCCTTGACGCCGAGCGCCCACGTCTGCGGACGCGACTGAAGCCCGAACTCGCGGAGCGCGACGCCGGTGAGGTGGCCCTGCGTTCCCTCGGCGAGGATGGTGACGCGGGCGCGGACGTCGGACCCCGGCTCGAAGTTCGAGAGCGGCTCGCCCGACCGCCCGCGACCCTTGTCGCCCGTGCGAACGCCGACGACGCGCCCGCCCTCGACGAGTAGGCTCGTTGCCGCCGTCTCGGGGAGGATCAGCGCTCCCACCTCCTCGGCCCGCTCGGCGAGCCATCGTGCGAGCTCGCCGATCGAGGCGACGTGGTTCCCGTGGTTCCACATCGTCGGCGGTGCGGGGATCCGGACGGCCCGCCGCCGGGTCAGGAAGTAGACGCCCTCGCGCACGACCGGGCCGTAGAAGGGGAAGTCCCCGGTGTGGGTCCCGGGGAAGAGCTGGCGGAGGGCTCGGGGGTTCACGACCGCGCCCGAGAGGAGGTGCGCGCCCGGCGCCTTCCCCTTCTCGAGCAGCGCGATGGGGACGTCGCCGAGCCGCGCGGCGAGCTCGGGCCGCTCCGAAAGGAGCTGGCCGGCGCGGACGGCGGCGGCTAGGCCCGCCGGTCCTGCGCCGACGATCAGAATTCCGACGTCGATCCGCTCCTCCGCCGGGTCGGTGGGCTGCGCGATGAACTCGTGGTGATCGAACGGCGGGGGAAACTCGGCGGGCCGTGTCACGCCCGGCGCTCGCGGACGAGCTCGGTGAGACGCGGGACGATCTCGTGCAGGTCGCCGACGACGGCGAGGTCGCAGTACTCGAAGATCGGCGCGTTCGGATCCTTGTTGATCGCCACAATCGTTCCCGAGCTCTGCATCCCAACCTTGTGCTGGATCGCGCCCGAGATCCCGCACGCGAGGTAGAGCCTGGGCGACACGGTCCGCCCCGTCTGCCCGACCTGGGCCCCATACGGATACCAGCCCGCGTCCACGACGGCACGGGTCGCCGCGACCGCTCCGCCGAGGGCGCGCGCGAGCTCCTCGAGGAGCGCGAACTTGTCGGGTGATCCGAGGCCGCGCCCGCCTGCGACGACGACGTCCGCGTCCTCGATCGAGGGGCCGGCCTGCTCCTCGTGCGCCTGCTCGAGCATCGCGGTCGCCCGCGACCACTCCTCGACCTCGACCGGGAGCGTCTCGACGTCCGCCTCCCCGCCGTGCGCGATCGGCTCGAAGGTCCCCGAGCGAACGAGCGCGAGGCGGGGCTCGCCCTTCCACCCGACGTCGACGAGAAGCGAGTCGCCGAGCGCGGCGCGCTTGCCGACGAGCCGCCCGTTGGAGCGCGCGAGGTCGACCAGATCCCAGTTGAGGCCGGCCCCGAGGCGCGCGGCGAGGCCCGCCGCGACGTCGGCCGTGAGGACGCTCGCGCCGAAGAGCACGGTGTCGAAGCCGCGGTCGCGGACGAGGCGCTCAAGGACGTCGACCCGCGGCTGAGGGAGCGGGGACGCGAGCACCGGGTCGTCCGCGACGAGCACGCGGGAGGCGCCGAACCTCCCGACCCCCGCTGCAATGGCGCCGACGTCCGCGCCGCAGAGCACGGCCGCTACCTCCTCGTCGAGCTGGGCCGCCTTCGAGAGCACCCCGAGCGAGGGCTTCTGCGCCTCGCCCTCGTGGTGCTCGACGTAGACGAGGGTCGGCATGCCTCAGATCAGCTTGCGCTCGGCGAGGAAGGCGACGATCTCCTCGGCGGCGCCGGCCCCGTCGGCTTCGACGCGGCGCGTCTCGCCACGCGACGGCGGCGCGCCGACGCCGTAAACCTCGGTTCGCGACCCTGCCTGCCCGGCGTGCTCGGCGGGAACGCCGAGGTCGGCGAGCGAGACGACCTCCTGAGGCTTCTTCTTCGCGCCCATGATCCCCTTCAGGGACGGGTAGCGCGGCTCGTTGATCGCATCCGAGACGGCGACCACGCACGGGAGCGGCGCCTCGAGGACGTCGTAGCCGTACTCGGTCTGCCGCTTGCAGCGCGCCCTGCTGTCCGCCAGCTCGAGCGTCGCGGCCTGCGAAATCATCGGGAGCCGCAACCGGTCGGCGAGCGCCGCCCAGAGGACCGCGCCGTCGGAGTCGGCCGCCTGCTGGCCGAGCAAGACGAGGTCCGGCTTCTCGCGCTCTAGGGCCGTCGCGAGGACCGCGACCGTCGCGAGGAGGTCGGAGCCGCCGGCAGCGACGTCGGAGACGAGGACAAGCCGGTCGGCACCCATCGCGAGCGCCTTTCGGAGCGAATCGGCGGCGCGCTCGGGCGCCATCGAGAGGACGACGACCTCCGTCTCGGCAGAAGCATCCTTCAGCCGGAGCCCCTCCTCGAGGGCGTGCGTGTCGAACTCGTTCAGCGCGCCCTCGACCGAGCGGTCGAGCCGAAACGTCTCGGCGTCGATCCGCTTCGGCGCCGCCGCATCCGGAACCTCCTTCATGCACACAGCGACCTTCACGGCGCCGAGCATAACGAGGGGCGATCCCGCTTGACCGCGGCCTAGCGTCTGTTAGGGTCTCGCGCTTCGAGCGGCGCACCGGAGCGCATGCCCAGAAGCCACCGGACGACAGCCCGAAGCATCCTCACGCTCCTTCTCGTAGGACTCCTTCCGGGGATCGCGAACGCGGCGCCCCCGAGGCAGATCCTCTTCCCGGTCATCGGCCCCGTCCGCTATCAGGACGACTTCGGGGATCCCCGGACGGGACACCGCCACCAGGGGAACGACATCATGGCCCGCCGCCGGGCGCCGGTCGTCGCCGTCGAGACGGGCCGGGTCGAGCGCCCCTCCTGGAGCAGCCGCGATTGCGCGCTCATCGTCCACGGGCGAAGCGGGACGGACTACTGGTACCTGCACCTGAACGACGACCGGACGAACCGCGACGACAACCGAGCGAGAAACTGCAGCGCGGCGTTCGCCCCCGGCTTTCGAAGCGGACAGCGAATCCGGGCCGGCCAGCTCATCGGCTACGTCGGGAACTCGGGGAACGCCGCCGGCGGCTCCCCCCACCTCCACTTCGAGCTGCACCCCGGCCGCGGAAGGGCTGTATCCCCGTACCGCTGGCTCGAGACGGCGCCGCGGCTCCTCTACGCCGTCCCGCGTGGCGTGCGAAGCGTCCGCCTTGCGCTCCACGGGACGGTGCGCTCGGTCTCGCGCGGCTTCGCCATCCAGGTCGCGCGCGTCGTTGTCGCGGGGGGATGGCGAGGCCGTGCGATGGTGAGGCACGTCACCCTCGCGTACGCGCCGCACGTCGTCGTGGACCGCCAGACACCCGCGGGCGCGCTGGCCGTCGCGACGCTTCGAAGCGCCGACCCCGGCGAGCGGGCGTCCGTGTGGACGACGC
>JALZFU010000146.1 GCA_030861385.1 Actinomycetota bacterium | reverse complement strand
GAGGCCGCCCTTGCGCAGCTCCCACCCGGCAATCAGCGAACCCGCCGCGCGCTCGAGGCCGCCATCCTCCACACGGCAATCGAGGATTCCGCGCTCTATCCGCGCGCCACCCAGCGGCTCGACCGCGCTCGAGCCGAGCGCATGGACGACAGCCCGGAGGCGCGCACGCTCCTCGCGATCCTCGCCTACCACGACACGCGCGCAGGCTCCTCGCTCGACGACTGCGTCGCGCGCGCAGAGCAGGCGCTCGCAGGCCAGACGCCACCCCCTGACGAAGCGGTCGTCTTCGCTTTCGCCGGGTTCGTGCTCGCGGCGGCTGATCGCTTCGACGCCGCCGCGAGCGTCTGCGACGACGCGATCGCGGACGCTCGCTCCCGCGGCTCCGTCTTTGCGTTCGCCGTCGCCGCCTGGCTCCGCGGGCGCGTCAATCACCTGCGCGGCGCCCTGTCGGAGGCCGAAGCCGATCTACGCAACTCGATCGAGGCGGGAAGAGCCCACGGCCTCCATCCCGTCCTCCCCTACCCCGTTGCCAAGCTCGCCGACGTGCTCATGGATCGCGGCGATCTCGACGAAGCCGCGAACGCCCTCGCTTCTCTTCCGGTTGCCGAAACTGTCCCGGACACGCCGCATCTGCACACGTTCATGGAGACCCGCGGCAGGCTGCGGGTCCTGCAAGGGCGGCCGCGCGAAGGCCTCGCCGACCTCCTCGAGCTCGGTCGACGCTTCGAGGCAATCGGCGGTCGCAACCCGGCCGTGATCGCCTGGCGTTCCGAGGCCGCGCTTGCCCTGCGCGCGCTCGGCAAAGACGAGCGGGCACGCACGCTCGCGGCCGAAGAACTTGAGCTCGCACAGGAGTGGGGAGCGCCGCGGACGCTCGGGCGAGCGCTGCGGATCGCGGCGCTAGTGGACGACGGAGGGCAGCAGCTTCAGCGCCTGCGCAGCGCCGTCGACGTGCTCGCCAAATCGCCCGCTCTCCTCGAGCGCGCACACACGCTGACCGACTACGGCGCGGCGCTTCGCCGAGCCAGCCAGCGCGCAGAGGCAAGAGCGCCGCTACGCGACGCGGTGGACCTGGCGCGCGATTGTGGCGCGGAGCCGCTCGTCGATCGCGCTCACGCCGAGCTCCTAGCGACCGGCGCGCGGCCTCGCCGACTACATGAAAGCGGAATCGAATCGCTCACGGCGAGTGAGCGCCGCATCGCAGCGATGGCAGCTGGCGGTCTAACTAACCGCGAGATCGCACAAGCGCTTTTCGTTACGCCGAAGACGATCGAGATGCATCTGCATCACGCCTTCAGAAAGCTTGGCGTCCGTTCGCGGACCGAGCTCGCCTCGACGCTCCGCGATGCCGCAGAAAATCATCGATGACGAGGTGCTGGAGTTCGCGTTCGTGGCGGACGACGGTCGAGCGAGGCGAGTATGGAGCCTAGCGGTCGCGACCCATCGCAAGCGCTGGCAAATCGAACCGTGGCGAACCCCGCGGAATCGGCGAAAACCGTTGCCGTGGGTCGCCACCGATTGCGTCGGGGACGCCATGGTAAGAAGCGGTCGGTCCGCGGGCGTACCGTGCCGGCGGGGCAGCAAACGGGCAGCAAGCGTCGGAAATGGGCTTCGCATGAACATGCGGATTTCAATCGGGAAGAAGCCGGAAAGCCGCATGAATAGAGCGATCGTTCGCGAACCGTCATCGACCGTCGCGACGCTCGAAGTGGCCTGTCACGCCGGAGGTCGCGGGTTCGAGTCCCGTCGCTCGCGAAAGTCCCTGCAAACGAGCATGTGTGTTGCCTGGCTGGGTGCAAGCGACCGCCGGCTTCTTCCCATCCCGCGTATATCCCGCGTGCGGATCGGCCTGAAAATCCCCGCAGGAAGCCGGCTCTACCCGCGAATCCCCGCAAAAGAGATGACCGGCCGAGTTGGCCGGAGGTCTGCTAGCGCTCGAGCGCAGAAAGAGTGCGTTTGCAGGTACTCTCGCCGTCCTAGGCAGCGGCCCGGCGCCCAATCCCACGGAAATCCCGAGGAGTCACTGACACTTGTAGCCCCGAGCCGACGGCCGGCACTTACCCGCGCAGCGTTACGCGTGGCGCGACTTTCGGAGAGTACGCCGAGAGGTCGACCGCCGCCCAGCGGCCAGAGAAACGGGTCCCGGCGGACGCGAAGCCCGCTGGGCCCGTCTCGCTACTTCAGGTTGCCTAGCCTCTCGCGGTATTCCTCGGCGCCGATCTCGCCGCGAGCGTAGCGCTCCGCGAGGATCGACTCGGCGCTCGGCCGTCCTCCGCCGGAGTGGCCGCGTCGTACGACGAAGAAGACCACGAGCCCGATCGCCGCGAGCCAGAAGGCGATCCAGAGGGCCGGCCACCAGGCGTGGTGGCCGTCCCAGTGGGCGAGAAGCGTCGTTGCCGTGAGCATCGTTGTTTCTCCTTTCGTGGTTCTACGAGTGAGCCGCGTCGGGCGTGCTGCGTCTTGACGGTGTGATGGCGGCCGCGGGCACGCGGAGCGCCCGGGCAAGCGGCTGCGGCAGCCACCAGTTCCAGCGGCCGAAAAGCGCGACGAGCGCGGGCAGGAGCAGTGCCCGGACGACCGTGGCGTCGAGCAGGATCCCGGCGCCGAGCGCGGTTGCGAACACCTTCAGGTCGGTGTCCGGCGCCGACGAGAGCGACGCGAACGCGAGGAACAGGATCAGCGCCGCGCTCGTCACGAGCCGGCCGGTCCGTCCGAGGCCGTTCACGACGGCCTCCGCGGTCGAGCCGCACCGCTCGTACTCCTCGCGGACCCGCGTGAGGATGAAGACCTCGTAGTCCATCGAGAGGCCGAACAGGAAAGCGAACACCATGAGGGGGAGCCAGAAGGAGATCGCACCCGTGGCCGGGACGCCGAAGAGCGTCTCCGAGCCGTGCCCCTCCTGCCAGAACCACGTCATCGCCCCGAAGGTCGCCGCGAGCGAGACCAGGTTGAGCAGGAGCGCCTTCGCTGCGAGGACGACCGAGCGGAACGCCCGCGTGAGCAGCAGAAACGTCAGCACGGCCACGAGGCTGAAGAGGAGCGGGAAGGTCCCGAAGATCGCGTGCTGGTAATCCAGCTCGATCGCGCCCTCGCCGGCCAGGCCGATCGCGCCCGGCTCCGAATTGACGGCTTCGCGGGCCAGGCGGACCGTCTCGAGCGAGGACGAGTTCACCGTCGCGTCGTGCGGGACGCCGACAAGGACCGTCGTGCCCTCGCGGTTGCTGTCCGCAGCCGATGAAGCGACGGCCGCCTCCATGCCGGGCACGGCGCCCAAGCGGTCGCGCACGTCCGGCGCAGCGCCGGCGTCGGCGAGTACTTCGACGGGCGTGAGGACGCCGCTCGGGACGCCGCCCGCGAGCAGACGCTGGTACGCGTCGTGCGCCGGCCCCGATGAGGCGAGCGCGGACGGGCTCGTCTCCCCCGTCGTCAGCCCGAAGACCGGCACGACGAGGAGGGCGAGGATCGCCGTGCCCAGCGCGGCGGCGAGCCACTTGCGCCCGACGACGAGGCGCGCCCAGGCCGTCCAGCCGCGGCTCGCCCGCGACTCGCGCCGGAGGCGGGGCCAATCGACGCGCGGTCCGATTCCGCCGAGGATCGCCGGCAGGAGCGTCAGCGAGACCGCGACGGACGCGAGCGGGATGAGCACGCCCCCGATGCCGACGCTTCGCAACGCGGGCTCGGGCAGGACGACGAGGGCGACGAGGCCGATGCCGACGCTTAGGCCGGAGAGGAGCACCGCGCGGCCGGCAGTCGTCATCGCCGCTACGACGGCCTCGCCGTTCTCGAGGCCGCGGGCACGCTCCTCGCGCCACCTTGTGACGAGGAGAAGCGAGTAGTCGATTGCGACTCCCAGTCCGACGAGCGCGACCAGGAACTCGACGATGACCGAGATGTCGCCGAGGTACGTGAGGCCCAGGAGGACGAGCAGGGTCGTGAGGATCGCGAAGGCGGCCACGAGGAGCGGCACGAGCGCGAGGAACGAAGCGAATACGAACGCGAGCACGGCGAGGGCGCCGAGAGCCGCGAGCACCGTCTCGGCTAGGATGCCGGGCCCGTCCGGCGAGCTGCCACTCGCGAGCTCAACGAGGCCGGTCGCCTGGACGTCGAACCCGGGCGGGAGCGCATGGCGGACGACCGCCCTCGCCTCCTTCGAGACGTCGGGGCCGCCGAAGCCCGTCCCGCCCGGGCCGAAGAGGAGCGCGTAGGTCGTGCGCCCGTCGTCGGTGACGAAGACGTCGTCGCCGGTCGAGGCGTGGTCGACGACGCGCACGGACGGGGTCTGCTCGCGGACCGTCTCGAACGCTGCCGCGATCTCGTCTTGCGCCGAGGCGACCGTCTTGCCGGGCGGCGTCGTGACGACGAGGACGGAAGGCGGACCGCTGGCGCCGTTCCCGTAGATGCGGTCGATCCGCGTTGCCGTCTCGTAGCCGGGCTCGCCCGGGAGGGCGAAGTCGGTGCTGAGCCGGTTCCCGACGCGGCCGGCGCCCGCGATCCCCGCCACGAGCAGCACGAGCCAAAAGCCGACGACCGCTCTCTTGTGACGCAGGACGAAGCGGGCGAGGCGCGCGAGCGCGCGTGACTGGGTTGGTATGTGGGTGGCGTGGTGTGCCATGCGGTCACGGTGCCGCCCGCCACCCGCTCGCCGAAACGCCCCGTGGGAGGAACTTCGCCGTCCTCCCGCGGGAGGACGCGGATACCCCCGCGAGATGAGTCGACGCGCCCGACTCGGCGGTACGCTCGCTGTAGTCCCATGCGCCGCGCGCTCGCCCTTGACGTCGCCATCGCGCTCGCCGCGTTCGCTGCGACCCTCGCGCTCCTCGCCAAGGGCGACGGTCGCGCGCTCGACGCCCTGGGAGTCGTGCTCGCCGCCTGCGCGACGTGGCCGCTCGTCCTTCGCCGCTGCTCCCCGCTCGGCGTCTTCGCGTTCACGACGGCGGCGAGCGCCGCGATCAACGGCATCGATTACGCCGTCGGCCCGCCCTTCGGCCCGACGATCGCGCTCTTCTTCGTTGCTTTGGACGAGCGGACGCGCTCGCGCATCGTTCCGACGGCCGGGGTCGTCTTCGGGCTCCTGTCCGTGCACTTGGGCGCGACGGGGATGGCCGAAGGCGGGTTCCCGCTCACGCCCCTTCTCTTCGCAATCCTCGTCTGGGGAAGCGCCTGGGTCGTCGGGGACCAGGTGCGTCAGCGGCGGCAGCGGCTCGCGGAACTCGAGGAGCGTGCCCTTCGGGCCGAGCGGGAGGCCGAACGCGAGCGGCGCCTCGCGGCTGCTGAGGAGCGCACGCGAATCGCGCGCGACCTCCACGACTCGGCCGGTCACGCGATCAACGTCATCCTCGTCCAGGCCGGCGCCGCCCGGCTCCTTCAGGAGCGCGACCCGGCCGCCGCCCAGGAGGCGCTCGCCACGATCGAGGACGTCGCCCGCGAGACTCTCGGCGAAATCGACCAGCTGGTCCGGGCGCTCCGCGACGACGGTACCGGCGGCGCGGGGGGCATCGAGCCTCCCGCCGGCCTCGAGGCGCTCGAGACCATCGCCGCGCGCCATCGCGCCGCGGGCCTTGACGTCAAGGTGGAGGTCATCGGGGACTCCCGGCCGCTCCCTCCGGCCCTCGACCAGGCCGCGTACCGGATCCTGCAGGAGGCGCTCACCAATGCTGCCCGCCACGGCCTCGG
>JALZFU010000104.1 GCA_030861385.1 Actinomycetota bacterium | reverse complement strand
CGGAGCGGCACCTTCGCCGGCGCGAACCTCGTCGTCCTCCTCGTCGCGCTCGCGATGTTCGGCGTCTTCTTCTTCGTCTCGCTCTACATGCAGAACATCCTCGGCTACTCGGCGGTGCAGGCCGGCGCAGCCTTCCTCCCCATGACCGTGCTCATCATCCTCGTCGCGCCGCTCGCGGGGCGGACGTCCGACCGCATCGGATCTCGCTGGCTCATGACGGCGGGAATGCTCCTGGTCGGGACCCAGCTCGTCTACTTCTCCCGGCTCGGGATCGACTCGACCTTCTGGAACCTCCTCCCCGGCCTCCTAATCGGCGGGGTCGGCATGTCGCTCGTCATGACGCCGAGCGCGGCCGCCGCCGTTCGCTCGGTTCCGGTCGACAAGTCGGGCGTCGGGTCGGCCGTCCTCAACGCGGCGCGGCAGGTGGGCGGCTCGATGGGAATCGCCGTCTTGGGGGCGATCATCGCGAGCCAGGCGGGGGGCGAGCGGACGCCGGAAGCGTTCATGGACGGCTTCTCGACGGCGCTCGTCGTCGCGTCCGTGATCGCCTACGCCGGCGCGTTCGTCGCCGCCGCGCTCGTCCGGCCGCACGAGCAGCGGAAGGCGCCCGAGGTGCCCGTGCCGGAAGTGGCGTGACGACGGCGCGGATCCGTCTCCCGGCCGCCGAGCGGCGGGCGGCCGTGCTCGACGCCGCGTCTCGGGTCTTCTCGCGCGGGAGCTACCACGGCACGACCACGGCGGAGATCGCACGCGAGGCGGGCGTCACCGAGCCGATCCTCTACCGCCACTTCGCATCGAAGCGCGACCTCTACCTCGCCTGCCTCGACGCGGCGTGGGCGGAGGTCCGCGCGCTCTGGGAGCGCACCGTCGCGGACGAGCCGAGCGCCGAGGACTGGCTGCTCGCGATGGGTCGCGCCTTCTTTCGTTCGGAGCGGAACCGCGCCGTCATCTCGACGCTCTGGGTGCAGGCGATCGCCGAAGCCGGGGAGGATCCGGTCATCCGCCGCTACATGCGCCGCCATATGCGCGAGGTGCACGGGTACGTAGCCGACGTCGTCGCGCGGGCACAAGAGCAGGGCGGGGTCTACGTCGACCGCGACCCCCGCGCCGAGGCCTGGCTCTTCCTCTCGGTCGGGCTCCTGAAGATGGTGAGCGGACGGCTCGGAGGCCTGCTGGAAGGCGATTTCCCCCAGATCGTCGCCTCGCGCCGGCGCTGGCTGACCGGACGCGAGTTCGACGGGACGCTCTAGGGGCTGACGCGGCGTCGCGCGCCCTGCCGGAAGCAGGGGCGCAGCCGGCGGCGCGAAACGGCGCTCGTCCGAGGGATTTTGGATCGGGGCGCGCCGGACGACGTTTGGCGTATGCCGCCCACCCTTAACAGGCGACGACCCGGAGACTTCGGCTCTGCGGCCCAGCCGTGCCTCCGGGTCGGTGTCGCCGATTTGGCGCGCCTCTCTCACCCGCCTGGCGTCCAGCTCGGGTGCGGGGCAGCTGTGACTATAGGCAATGCCCTCGAGAAGTCAAGCACGGTCGTAAAGAACCTCTTCGCTTTCGTCCTCGACCGTCGACTCCCATGCCGCAGCCGCTTCTTCTGACCGCCGGCGTCGCCCGGCAGCCCGCGCGTAGCTCGCTCGGGGAGCGCGTGCGTCACCTGCGCGTCAACCGCGGGATGACGCAGACCGAGCTCGCGGGCGAGCGGTTCTCGAAGGAGTACGTGAGCCAGATCGAGCGAGGAAAGACGCGTCCGACGAGGGAGACGATCGCGTGGCTGGCCGCCCGGCTCGGCGTCGACGAGAAGTTCATCGAGACGGGCGTCTCGACGGACGCCGTCGAGCGGACTGCCGGCCTCGTTTCCCGGGCGGAAGCAGCGGTCGAGTCGAAGGAGTACGCCGACGCGGCGACGATCCTCTCGAACCTCGACCGCGCCGACCTCCGGGCCGCCCCCGACCTCGAGCTCCGCGCCCTCCTGGCCGAGGCGTGGGCCCGGATGTACCTGGGAGAGGTTCGAAAGGCCGTCTCGATCCTCGAGCGCGCGCGCGTGCTCGCCGAGGGACCGGGGTTCGGCGACGTCGATCGCGCCGACGTCCTCTACCGGCTCGGGTGCTGCCGCGTGAAGCTCGCGTCCTTCGCGACCGCGAACGCGCTTCTCACCGAGGCGCTCGCCCTCGCGGACCGCTCGAGCCTCCCATGCGATCGGCTCCGCTCGCGCATCCTCGAGTGGCGCGCCCGCTGCCATCAGAGCCAGCGGGACTGGGCCGCCGCCCGCGAGGACGTAGAGCGGGCGCTCGAGCTCGCCGAGGGGCTGAACGACCGCGAGACGATCGCCCACGTCTTCTTCCAGGCGTCGATCGTCGCCGAGCGCGAGGGCCGCTGGGTGCTCGCCCGCTCGTACGCCGAGCGCGCGAAGGCGATCTACGAGGAGATCGCCGACCGCGTCAACGCGGGGCGCCTCCTCAACAACCTCGGCGGTCTCAACTTCCTGCTCGGGAAGCCGGACGAGGCGCTCGCCCAGCTGAAGGACGCCTTCCGGGTGTTCATGGAGTCCGGGAGCGACGTGGAGGCGGGCTATGCCGTCTCGTCGATCGCGCAGGTCCAGCTTCGCACCGGGAACCACGCGGTCGCCGAGGAGCATGCACGCCACGCGCTTCGCCTCCTCGCCGATCGCGAGGAGGAGACCGAGGAGATCGGGAACGCGCGCCTTGTGCTGGGCCGCTCGCTCCTCGAGCAGGGCCGCCTCGACGAGGCCGAGGAGGCGTTCGCCCACGCCGAGCGGAGCTTCGCCCGGCTTTCGTCCGCAAGCCATACGGCCGCCGCCTGGGTCGCCCAGGGGGACCTCTCCGCCCGCCGCGGCGAGGTCAAGCAGGCGGCCGACTTCTATCGGAACGCCGCGGAGGCGCTCCAAGACTTCCGGTTCTAGTGAAAGGGGGTGACCAGGTGAAGAAGCTTCGTGGAGTGATCGCCCTTGCGGCGGTCGTCACGTGCGCGGTCGGCGCGACGTCGGCCTCGGCGGGGAACGGCAAGTCCACGACGACGGAGCCGCCGCAAACGACGGCGCCGATCGTTCTTCCCGGGTTCTTCCGCGGTCCGTAGCGAAGGGAAGGAAGGCGGGCGTTCCCGGCGAATCTCTGCGGCGACGCAAGGATTCAGCGCCGATGGAGCCCCGTCCTTCCCTTCGACCATTGGCCCCCGTGCTCGCGACCCTCGTCGCGGTGTGGGCGCTCGCGGGCGTCCTGATCGCGGTGCAGCTCCTCTAGCGCCGGGTCGCCCGGGCGTCGGCGACGACGGCTAGCGGTTGCGCGGGGGCACCCGCCTCGGTTAACGTCTCGCTTCATTCTGTAAAGGATTGCGAGCAGAGCGGAGGCGTGCATGGCTGAGAACGGATATGCGAAGCCGGTTCTCGTCTCGACGGACTGGCTCTCGGAGCACCTTTCGGATCGCGAGCTGGTCGTCGCCGAGGTCGACGAGAACCCGGATCTCTACGAGGAAGGTCACATACCCGGCGCCGTCAAGCTCCACTGGCGCGAGGACCTTCAGGATCCGGTCGAGCGCGACCTCGTCGAGCGCGAGACGTTCGAGCGCGTCCTCGGCGAGCGCGGGATCGGGAACGGGACGACCGTCGTCCTCTACGGCGACAAGAACAACTGGTTCGCCGCGTACGCCTACTGGTACCTGAAGATCTACGGCCACGACGACGTGCGGATCCTCGACGGCGGCCGCCAGAAGTGGATCGACGAGGGGCGCGAGGTCTCGACCGATGTGCCGACGCCGGAGCCGAAGAGCTATCGCGCTGCCGAGCGCGACGAGTCGCTCCGAGCCTACCGCGACCAGGTCCGCGAGTGGCTCGGGGTCTCGGAGCGCGCGCTCGTCGACGTCCGCTCGCCGGGGGAGTACGCGGGGGATCTGATCTCGCCGCCCGGCTACGAGCAGGAGGGGGCGCAGCGCGCGGGGCACATCCCGACGGCGGTCTCGATCCCGTGGGCGAGCGCCGTCTCCGACGACGGGACGTTCAAGCGCGTCGAGGAGCTCCGCGAGCTCTATGCGGGGAAGGGGATCACGCCCGACAAGGAGGTGACCGCTTACTGCCGCATCGGGGAGCGAAGCGCCCACACGTGGTTCGTGCTGCGCGAGCTCCTCGGGTTCGAGCGCGTCCGAAACTACGACGGTTCCTGGACCGAGTGGGGCAACCTCGTCGACGTCCCGATCGAGAAGGGCGCGGGGCCGTAGCGCGTCAGAACGTCAACACGCGCTCGTGCTGCTCGAAGAGGCGGGCGGCGTCGGGTGGCGCGACCCAGGCTCCGCCGAACCGGGCGAGGTCTTCGTCGGTCGCCCCCCGGGCGAC
>JALZFU010000100.1 GCA_030861385.1 Actinomycetota bacterium | reverse complement strand
GCGCTCGACGTGCACGACGCATCGCTCGGCCCGATTGGGATGCCGATTGAGAAGGACTGGAAGTACGACCCGGCATTCCAAAAGGCGAGTGATCGCTGTACGGCCGAAGCAAGAAGCGCCCCTTAGGTCGAGGCACTCCACGCCCATGCGACTGGCAAAACTACCGACTCGTCGGCTCAAACAGGATGCGGAGCTGATCCGAGCGCTCGATCTCACAGCCATCGATCCGGCTAAAGTACGCGTCGACGTTCCGCCCGGCCGTACAGCCCGCGGATCGACGCGGTCTGGGGCCGCCGAAGACGTCGGTACAGATCTCGGGCGGTACTTCCCCGAACTGATCGGCGATGCTGGCGAGGGCCGCGCACGCTCGCTCGGGGTCAGGATGACCGCCGGCGGGCGGGTCGCAACTCAACCGGTACGTCCAGTCGACCCGCTCATCGCCGTCGGAGTCGACTGCGACCGTGACTCGCGTCTGCGACGCCGCGCCCGCACGGCCGCGATCGGTCGGGGCGTGGCTCCGCAGCCGCCGAGCAAAAGCAGCCCGAGCGCTACGAAGCCAAATCGGCCGGGGTGACCCATATCCCTCTGACTCGCTTAGACCCTCAATATTCCCGAGCAGATATCTTGCCGGACGGCGCGGGTCGGTCTTGGCGCGCGTTCATGCCGTGGCGCCGAAGCACGAAGCGGATCGCGGGCGTACGCGACGGGATGCGGCCGACGCGGCACGCTCGCCGAGACGCTCAGGCAATGGCGGCCGAATCTGGCGGGAACATATTCGCCTGCGTCAGCGTCCAAGGCGTATGAGACACGTATTCCTAATCCTCGTACTACTCCTCGCTCTTGCCGCTTGCGCCGGCGAAGGCAATGTCGACTCGGCCAACTCACCGACACCGCTCGGGGATGCGAATGGGCCGGGCCTGACGGTTCAGGAAGCACTCGACTCCGACGTGCAGGGCCCGATTCTCGTCCGCGGTTCGCTCTTGCTTGTCGGCGACAGCGCGCTCCTTTGCGCCTCGCTCGCTGAATCCATGCCGCCGCAATGCGGTCGACCCTCGCTCGTCGTTCACGGTCTCGACCGTGAGGCAATTACGGGCCTGCGCTCGGCCGGCGGTGTCGCCTGGGTCGAGGACGTCCGCCTGCTCGGCGAGCGCAGGGGTGAGGTACTGCGCCTTTCAAAGAGAGCGAGCGGATGACGCTCCAACGCGGCGTGCACGGCTCCCGCGGCAGCTCCTCAGCCCGTTCCCGACGTGCCACAAGGCCATTGGCCTTTGAGCCACGGCGACGGCCGCGAGCCGGCTGCGCGCGACGGACCGTCGGCAGTCGGGCGCCGTGAACGTCCAGATCGAGGTGCTCGACCACCGCGAGCTTTCTCGTGTCCGTGCGATTGATGTAAGCGAGAGCGTCCGGCGAATCTACGTGTGTACGCAGGGCGCTCTCGAGCGCATCGACGCCTGCTTCGAGATCCGTTCCTGGGACGACGCCGCTTTTCAGCGGATGACCGCGAGGCTTCAACCCAAGCTCGCCGCGGGCGGAGCATTGCTCGGCGCCTTCATGCGGACCGAGCTCGTTGGCGCGGCGGTGCTTGCCGGCGAGTTCCTTTGCGAGCGCGCCAACCAGCTCGAGCTTGCCTTCCTCTATGTCGACCGGCGCCACCGCGGCCGTGGCGTCGGTACGAACTTGCTGGGTGCGCTCAGCGAACTGGCGCGGACCCGCGGCGCCGACGAGCTCTATATCTCGGCGAGCGACACCGAACCGGCCATCGACTTCTATCTGCGACACGGCTGCATCCTCGCTCGCTACGTCGTCGCCGCGATCAGGGCCGAGAACGAGCCGACCGATATTGCCTTGACTCTTGATCTCCGCGCTCCGGGCCTGACTGCCGGATAGTCCACGCTAAGCGGCGGGCGGCGGCTGGCAGCGCGCGCGAACGACTCCCGATCCGGCGCGGGCCGCGGTCGACCACGCGCGCGTGACGCTTCTCGGCTCGCGCGCCGCGCGGAGCCGGGATCTCGGTCAGCGACGACACCGCGCGGCTCGCTCCGTGACTGACCCGGGAATGGACACGTTCGCCCATGGAACCCGACGGTGGAAACGGTGGTATCGCGGTTATGCAACGGGATCTCACGGCAGCAGGGCGAACCCTCGCCCGCGCGCGCTCGGCGGGCGCCATTGCTGCTGGAAGTCGCGCGCTCTGGGTCGCTGCGCTCGCGTGTCTCATCGCCCTCCTGCTTAGCGGATGTGCTGGCTCGAAGAGCGATTCCGGGCAAGGTGCCGGCGGGACGACTGCGACAGCAAGCGGGACCACTTCGACAGCAAGCGGAACGACTGCCACGCCCGATTCGGGCGGTCCGGAGGGCTTAATCGCCTTCGCTGCCAAGGGCGACATCTATGTGATTAGGCCTTCGGGAACGGGCCTACGCCGGGTGACGCGTGGCCCCGACGACGACTTTTCACCGAGCTGGTTTCCGGACGGGCGACACCTCGCATTTCGTCGTGCGCCGGCCGGCGGCGACCTCGGGAAGACGTCGATCTATCAAGCAGCCATTGACGGAACCGGAATTCGCAAAGCAGACCTTCCGCAGGACGCAGAGGATCTGAC
>JALZFU010000090.1 GCA_030861385.1 Actinomycetota bacterium | reverse complement strand
TCGTTCGCCCGCTCGCTACGCCGAGCGCTCGAGCGCGCGCCGGCGGAGGCGCCGCTGGCGCGCCCGCGCGACGACGAGGAGGACGCCGACGAGAACGAGAGCCGCGACGGCGTAGTCGGCGTAGCGCCACGTCTCGTGGAACCGCTCCCAGCTCGCTCCCACCGCGAGCCCGACCGCCGCGAGGCCGAAGTACCAAGGAACGCTTCCCGCGCTCGTGAGCGCGATGTAGCGCCCGAGCGGCATCTCCGCGATGCCGGCCGGAATCGAGACGAACGACCGGATGACCGGGACGCAGCGCCCGACGAGCACGGTCAGGATGCCCCACCGTTCGAACCACGCCTCCGTCTTGTCGAGCTTCTCGGGCGTGACGTGGAGCCATCGGCCGTGGCGCTCGAGGTACGGTCGGCCGCCGTAGAACCCGATCGCCCAGCCGACGATCGAACCGAGGACGTACCCGACGGTTCCTGCGGTCGCGACGGCGACGAACGCCCACCCCGTCGACTCGACGGGGTCGCCGGCGAGCGTGACCTCCTGGTTCGCGAACGCACCGACCGCGAGGGCACCGGCGTACACCATGACGAGCTCGCTGGCCGCCGGGAAGACGGCGTCGACGACGGAAAGGACGAGGACGGCGTACAGACCGTAGTCGGCGATCCAGGCTGTGATCGCGTCGGTCACCTCGTGCACGGCTCCCGATTGTAGGGCGCGCCTCGCCCGCTCTCGTTAGAGGGCGGGAACGACGCCGAGCCCGACGCGGGTGCGATTCCCGCTCGAGTCCGACGCGACGAGAACTGCGTGCCACCGGCCTCGGGGGACGGGAAGGGTCAGGGATCCGGCGAGCGGCTGGCGCCCGAGCGAGAGGGATCGTCGCCGTCCCGCTCGCTCGAGCCGCACGGTCATCCGAAGCCACGGCGTCCCCGCGTCGACCGCGCGCCACGTGAGCCGGCGCCGTACGACGCTCGCCGTCACGGACGGCGGATCACGATCGACGGCGATCGCGATCGGGGGAAGCTGCACCTGCGCCCGGTTCCCCGCGAGGTCGACCGCGCTCGCGACCGGGCGGTGGATCGCGGGAGGGCGCCGGCCGGGCCGCCACGCGAACGAGTACCACCCGCCGGCGGGGGCGGTGAACGTCCGCCGGTCGCGAGCGACGCGGACCGTCACCGTCGAGACCTTCGAGACCCAGACGGCGATTCGCGCCTCGTCGCGGAAGCCGTCGGCGGGCCACGGGTAGAGCGTCGGCACCGCGCGGCCGCGGCGGAGCACCGGCGCCTCGCGGCGGTAGCGGTCGAACCGGTCACGCGCGTCACGCCAGAAAGGATCGCGCGTTCGGATCCAGAGCCGGTCGAGAAGGTAGATGTGGTAGAGGTGGTAGCGGAGCGGCGCTTCCGACCCTAGCGCGTAGCGCGACCAGTAGCCGGTGTCGAACCGGTGGAAGAGCGCCCTCGCCGCGCGGCGAAGACGGACCGCGAGCGCCGCGGCGGAAGCGTCGCGCGTCGCCTCCGCGTACCTCGCGATCGAAAGGGCCGCCTGCAGCTGCGCGTTCAGGACGACGAGGTGGTTGAAGTCGTAGAGACGGATCCAGGGACCGGCGGAAACCCGGAAGACGAGCCGCCCGGGGATGGCGCGATACGCTCGCCGAGCTGCCTGGCGGAGGGAGGGGTCGTCGAAGCGGCGCGCCGCGAGGGCGAGTCCGTGTGCGAGGGCCGCTTGCGCCATCCCGGACGTCCACGGAGGCGTCCCGCCGGCGTACGGGAAGAGGTACTCGAGAACCGCCCCGCGCCGGCGGGGCACGAGGCGGGCCACGAGCGCGTTTGCGAGCGCGGCCGCACGGCGATCGCGGTGTGCGGCCAGATGCTTGCTGAGCGCGCCCGCGTTCGCGAGCGGGTGGAACTGGAGCCCGTAGCTGCCCCAGCTCCGGTAGAGCGCGCCGTCGCCCCCGTAGACGTCCGTCCTCTGGGGTGGGACGCCGCGGGTCGAGAGGTAGGTCGTATTTCGCTCGAGCATCCGGAAGAGCGTGAGCGCCCGCGGGCGGTTGTACGCGCGCGCCTGCTGGCGGACGAGCGCGAGGACGCGGGCGAGGGTCGTGTACCGAACGCCGGGAAGGAGCGTCAGGACGGCGCGGGCGCGCGCGAGGATGAGCCGGTAGTGCGCCGCTTCCGCTCGGGTGAGGCGACCATCCGCGACCGCGCGGCGCAGGCCGGCGACGATCGAGCGGGCGTCCCGGACCGGTCGCGCCTGAAGGACGGCCGTCGTCCGGACCCGTGTCTCTTCGGGATCGGCAGGTTGCGCCGCGGCGTGTGGAGCGCCGGCGAGCGCCGCGAGACCGGCGGCCAGAACGGCGAAACGAGACACGAGCTCTGCTCAGAAAAGCACACCCCCTGACGGATGGGAAGCGAGCCGAAGGGTGCCGGCGAGCTCGACTGCCCGCTAGCTCCAGACTCGGACGTCGCGATAGAGCGTGTCGCGCTGCACGGGCGTCTTTCCGAGCGCTTTGATCGCGCGGACGAAATCTCGTGCGCTCGCTCGGTGCGTCGTCCCAGCAGCCGAGACGACGTTCTCCTCGATCATGATCGAGCCGAGGTCGTCGGCGCCGAACCCGAGCGCGACCTGGCCGACCTTCATCCCCTGCGTCACCCAGCTCGACTGGATGTGGTCGACGTTGTCGAGGTAGATCCGGCTGACCGCCTGGGTGAGGAGGTAGTCGAACGACGTCGGGCGGCGCTCGGCCGGAACCTTCGCTGCCAGGCGGTTCCCGTCGGACTGAAACGTCCATGAAATGAACGCGCGGAAGCCTCGGAGCTCGTCCTGGAGCTCGCGGATCCTGCGCATGTGCTCGACTCGTTCCGAGAGCGTCTCTACGTGGCCGTACATCATCGTCGCCGTCGTCGAGATCCCGAGCCGGTGGGCCTCGCGCATGACGCCGAGCCACTCGGCCGAGTTCGTCTTTTTCGGGCTGATGAGGTCGCGCACCCGGTCGACGAGGATCTCGGCGCCGCCGCCCGGAAGCGAGTCGAGCCCGGCGTCGCGGAGCCGGGTCAGGGTTTGCGGGATCGTCAGCTTCGAGCGCCGCGCGGCGTGCTGGACCTCAGGGGGCGAGAGCGCGTGGAGATGAATCCGATAGCGCGCCTTGATCGAGGCGAAGAGATCCTCGTAGTAGTCCACGCCGAGGTCGGGGTGGTGCCCCCCCTGCATGAGAAGGGCCGTCCCGCCGAGGGCGAGCGTCTCCTCGATCTTCTTGAAGATGACGGGTTTCGGGAGCAGGTAGCCCTCGCGCCGGTCACCCGGGCGGCGGTAGAAGGCGCAGAAGTCACAGTCCGTGTAGCAGACGTTCGTGTAGTTCACGTTTCGGTCGATCACGAACGTCACCCGCTCCCGGTCGACCTTCCGGTTGCGAAGCTCGTCGGCGGCGCGGCCGATCGGAACGAGGTCGCGCGAGCGAAGGAGCGCAAGGGCGTCGCCGTCGGAGATCCGCTCGCCGGAGACCGCCTTGTCGAGAACCTCCGCGACGGTCACGCGGGGACCGGGTCGGACACGACGAGCCGAAGCTCGGGGACGGCGTCGAGCTCCCCGGCGTCGCGGGCAAGCTCGAAGAACGTGAGGACGCCGGCGCGCTCGCGCGGGCCGAAGCGGTAGCCGAGCTTCTCGAAGTAGCGGGCGAGGAAACCGGCCGGATAGCCGTAGCGGGAACTCGCGTCGCGCGCGAGCGCCTCCGGTCGCTCCTGGGCGAAGCGGTGGGCGCCGAGGAGCGTGTCCTCGAGCTCGGCGACGCCGTCCGGCACCGGGTCGCGACAGGCGAAGAGGGCATAGACCATCGGAAGGCCCGTGCGCTCGAGCCAGAGCCGCCCGAGATCGTGATGCGGCGTCGGATCCTCGAACATCGACCGGAGCGCCGCGTCGCCGATCAGGAGACGCGCGTCGGCTGCCTCCCCGAGCGGGACGTGCTCCGCGTCGGGCAGGAGGACGCGGACGAGCACGGCCGATGTCGCGCTCTCCGGTGTGACCGCGACGGAGCGAATCGAGGCGAGCGGCGCCCGCGAGACGAGCTGGATCGAATCGACAGCTCCCTCGGAGGAGACACAGAGGCGCGGGAGGATGCGGAGGCGGCTCGCGTGGCGCGCGTACTCGATGGACGAGATCGGGGCGAGGTCGACGTCGCCGGCGAGCAGCGCCTGATTGAGCTCCGTCGGCACGCCCCCGACCTCCTCCACGTCGGCGTCGAGCCGGAAGAAGAGCGGCGCCATGTTGACGTACGAGATGCGGCCGAGGCGAATCACGCGAGGCCGTCCGGCGGTTCTTCCGCGTGTAACTGCGGGTCCCGACCCGCCCCCCTGCTCGCGTCGAGCCTAGCGCGGGAAAGCGCGCGCGTGTTCGCCCCAGAGTCGCGACACTGCAACGACCCGCGGCGAAGCCGCGCGCTCCCGGCGGCGCGATACTCGCGCGATCGCGAGCGTGGCGTCACGCGCTCCACCGTCGCACCTCGTTGTAGAGGCTGTCCCGCTGCACGGGAACGCGCCCGGCCTCCTGGACGAAACGGACGAGCTCGGCGACCTTCTGCTCCGTCTCCGTGCGGGCGCCGGCGGCGTGGAAGATCTCCTCGCGGACGACGGTGCCCTGCACGTCGTTCGCGCCGAAGTGGAGCGCGACGGCTGCGAGCGGCATCCCCATCATGATCCAGTACGCCTTCACGTGCGCGATGTTGTCGAGGAGGAGCCGCGACACCGCGATCACCTTGAGGTCGTCCGAGCCTGCCGTGAACGTCCAGCCGCGCCGCTCGAAGACCGTGTTCTCGGGATGGAAGGCGAGCGGGATGAACGCCAGGAAGCCGCCGGTCTCGTCCTGGAGGGCGCGCAGGCGGAGCAGGTGGTCGACGCGTTCCTCGTACGTCTCCACGTGACCGTAGAGCATCGTGCAGTGGGTCGGAATTCCGAGCCGGTGAGCGGTTCTGTGCGTGCGGAACCAGAAGTCGGGATGCTCCTTGCCAGGCGCGACGAGCCGCCGAACGCGCTCGGCGAAGATCTCTGCACCACCCCCCGGGAGCGAGCCGAGCCCGGCGTCGCGGAGCTCGCGCAGCACGTCCTCGTGCGTCCACCCGGAGAGCTTCGTCATGTGGTGGATCTCGCTCGCGGTGAAGCACTTGAGGTGCACGTCCGGCATCGCCTGCTTGAGCGAGCCGACGA
>JALZFU010000048.1 GCA_030861385.1 Actinomycetota bacterium | reverse complement strand
TTCACCACCTTCAGGCGCTTGATCGCGCGGCTCTGCTTCTGCCCCTTCGACGTTCGAATCGTGTCTCGCAACGACCTGACCTCGGCCTCGAGATCGAGGTCCTTGAGGAGATCGCGAATCGCCTCGGCGCCCATGCCGCCACGGAAGTAGACGCCGAACCCGTAGGGCGAGCCGAAACGGTCCTTGAGCTCCCGGAAGAGCATCTCGTCGCTCACGATCTCCTTGACCTCGAGCGTCCGGAAGCGATTCCATGTCTCCTCGAGCCGGTTCACGGAGTCGACGGCGGCGTCACGCGCGTCCCCACGCCGCGACTCGACGTCGAGGTACATCTCGCGGACCTTGAGCGACCACTGGACGATCGCGTCCAGGTCTTCTTTCTGCATGCGGCCGTCCGTCTTCAGGCAGAGGTCGTTCGCGAGGTCGCGGAGCTCCTCGTGCGAGGCGCCGGGGTCGGCGGTCTCGACGACCTCCCGGAGGAGCCCGTTCCCGAGCTCGCGCGCCTTCTCGAGGTTCTTCGCGTCGACACCCGAGGCGAGCTCCGCATCGGCAGCGGTGAGCTCCTCGCCGGCTAGGAGCGCATCGCGGACACGAACGAGATGCTTCGTCACGGCGCCCTTCTTGGCGCCGGACGCGCTCTCGTACTCGGCCTGAAGCGGGGCGAGCGTGGCACCGATCTGCCCGGCCGCCGCGGCGACCTGCTCGAGCTCGCGGCTCGAGAGCCGGCGGTCGGGTCGAATCGCGGCGCTGCGAACGAGCTCGCGGATCTTCTTCGAGTCCTCGGTCGTGATCTGGCTCGCGACGTCGACGAAGAGGCCGCCGACGAGCGTGCGCGCCTCGTCGAGCGGTGGCAGCCCCTGCTCCTCGGCCCAGGCGACGAGGCCACGCGCCCAGAACTCGTCGTCCTCGTCGAAGTCGCGCTCGCGGCCCTGCGTGAAGAGGTCGCGGCGTCGGGCGAGGCGGTCCTCGAGCGCCGCGAGCTGCTCGTCGCGGTCGACGAAGATGCGCTCGGCCTCGGCGCGAACGCGATCCTCGAGGTCGGCGAGGTCGGCGGCGCGCTTGTCGGCGTCGACGGCGGTCACGATCGAGGCGGCGAAGTAGAGGACCTTCTCGAGCTCCTTGGGAGCGATGTCGAGGAGGTAGCCGATTCGGCTCGGGACGCCCTTGAAGAACCAGATGTGCGAGACGGGCGCGGCGAGATCGATGTGGCCCATACGCTCGCGACGCACCTTCTGCCGGGTCACCTCGACGCCGCAGCGCTCGCAGATGATCCCCTTGTAGCGGACGCGCTTGTACTTGCCGCAATAGCACTCCCAGTCCTTCGTCGGACCGAAGATCCGCTCGCAGAAGAGCCCGTCCTTCTCCGGCTTCAGCGTGCGGTAGTTGATCGTCTCCGGCTTCGTCACCTCGCCGGACGACCAGTCGCGGATCTGCTTCGACGAGGCGAGACCGATCCGGATCGCGTCGAAGTTGTTGATGTCGATCAATTCGCTCCTATCTCTCGCAAGTGCTTCGCCCGGCGACGGGCGGACGTCAAATGCTCGAACGCGCCCGTGACGCCTCTCACTCCTCGATCTCGAGGTCGGCGAGGTCGGGGGCATCCTCGAGCGGGCCCACGATGTCCGCGACCTCCTCGGCCGGCGTCTCGCCGCCCGTGACGTCGGCCGAACCCTCGTCGATGTCCGTCAGGTCCTCCTCGTTCGGAAACGCCGACCGCTCGTTGTCGTCGAGCGTCACGCCGTCGCCTGCGCCCGCCGCCTCCTCGGCCTGCTCGGCGGGCGCGACCGCGCGCAGCGAGCCGGGCGAGAGGTCGATTCCGAGCTCCTCCGCCGCGCGTAGCAGCTCGTCGTCCTCCTCGCGGACCTCGACCTCGCCGCCCTCCTCGGAGAGGACGTCCACGTCGAGCGCGAGCGACTGCATCTCCTTGAGCAGGACTTTGAACGACTCCGGGATCGACGGCTCGGCGATGTTCTCGCCCTTCACGATCGCCTCGTAGGCCTTCACCCGCCCGACCGTGTCGTCGGACTTGATGGTCAGCATCTCCTGGAGCGTGTACGCGGCGCCGTAGGCCTCGAGCGCCCACACCTCCATCTCACCGAACCGCTGCCCCCCGAACTGCGCCTTTCCTCCCAGCGGCTGCTGGGTGACGAGGGAGTACGGGCCGGTCGAGCGGGCGTGGATCTTGTCGTCCACGAGGTGGAGGAGCTTCAGGATGTACATGTAGCCGACCGTGACCTTTTCGTCGTACGGCTCGCCGGTGCGCCCGTTGAAGAGGCGCACCTTGCCGGAGCAGCGGCGACCGGGCCGTCGGCTCTCGTCGACGTTGAGCTTGACCGGCGAGTCCGGGT
>JALZFU010000030.1 GCA_030861385.1 Actinomycetota bacterium | reverse complement strand
GCGAGGCTAGCGCGGGCGAGCATCGTTCGGTCGGCGTGGAGTGCGCTTGGCGAGTCCCGCATGCGAAGCGGTGTCAGCGCGTACTCGTTCCTCAAGCGCCCGCCATATCCCAGCAACCGTCGTAGCTATGCCGTCTTCGCGGCTCCGAGCGCGTGTGCAGAGCGCCTCCTCGGCGTCACAACTGCAGACAACCGCGGAGTGGCCACGTAGCGGACTAGAAGACACGCAGGCGTCAGGTTGACCGCTGAACTCACGAACCCTCCGGCGAGCCGCGGCGATCCCGCCATCTATGCGTAAACCGCCGGAGTGGAACCAGTGGGCCGAGTGGAGTATTCTCGCCTCGCAGACGCCTCCTTTCACTCGCGTCCGCCGCGCGGCGCTCACCGAGCGGTCGCGCCTGAGAGGTCCGTCCAGGTCTTGACGGCAACCGAGGTCAGAAAGGAGCAATAAGCGATGGCCATCGCGGCTCGCGCACTAACGCAGGGCGCGGTTGCGGATGACGTCCGCGGGCGAAAGCCCGCTGTGCTCTGGTCGATCGCGGTCGCCGGCCTCGCAGCTGCGGCCGCAGTTTTCGCCATCACTTCTGGCATCGACGAGCAGGCGCCGGTCGTGGACGCTTCCCTCGTCGCGTGGATCACGCTCGCGTACGTCCTTTGCGGACTGATCGCATGGTCACGTCGACCGGAGAGCCGTTTCGGTCCTCTGATGGTCGCCGCCGGGTTCGGTCCGCTCCTCTCGAGGCTGTCCGAAGTGGACGCGAGCCTGCCTCAGACAATCGGGGAGGTTTGCCGCCTGCTGCCGGTAGTGCTGTTCCTGCACGTCTTCCTCGCCTACCCAAGCGGCCGACTCGAGCGGCGGGCCGAACGCGTGGTCGTAGTCGCCGGGTACTCGAGCCTGGTCGGCTTCGGCCTCGTCGCGATGATGCTCGGCCCTTCCGGGCGGGAGAGCGTGATCGAGGTGATCAGTCGGCCGGGCGCCGGCGACGCCGTGCTAGCAAGCGGAAGGATCGCGATTGTGGCGGTCGCGCTGGCGGCGCTCGGACTGCTCGTCGGACGAGCTCGATCCTCGGCGCGTCCGCTGCGCCGGTCGCTTGTTGGCGCCTGCTTCGGGCTGGCTCTCGTCGCGATCGCGGTTGGCATTGTCCTCAAGGCCTTCGATTGGCCCGCGGCCGAGCCCATCAAGTGGGTCGCATTTGCGCTATTCGCGCTTGCCCCCGTCCTCTTCCTGATCGGCTTCCTCCGATCCCGTCTCGCGCGCTCGGCGGTGGCCGACCTCTTCATCGAGCTGCGAACCGACCCAGCGCCAACCGATCTTCGTGACGCGCTCGCGCGCGCTCTGCGCGATCCGTCGCTCACGCTCGTGTACTGGCTGCCGGAGTTCGCGAGCTACGCGAATCTCGACGGCCGTGAGGTCGACCTTGACGAGCTCGGCGCCGGCCGAGCCGTGACGCTCATCGACCACGAGGGGTCACACGTGGCGGCGATGGTGCACGAGGCGGCGCTGAAAGACGAGCCGGAACTGCTCGACGCGGTGACCGCGGCGGCCGCCATCTCGCTCGAGAACGGTCGCCTCCATGCCGAGCTCCGGGCTCGCCTGGACGAGCTGAGGGGCTCGCGCGCCAGGATCATCGACGCCGGGCAGAAGGAGCGGCAACGGTTGGAGCGGAACCTGCACGACGGCGCGCAGCAGCGGCTTATCGCGCTCTCGCTCGAGTTGAGCGTCCTCGAAGAACGGTTGGAGGACGACCCGGACGCGCGGAGACGCCTCGATCAGGCGCGGCAGGAGATCGCGACGTCTCTCGAGGAGCTCCGAGATGTCGCGCGCGGAATCCATCCGGCAGTTGTCAGCGGCCACGGATTGGAGATCGCGCTCGAGCAGCTGGCCGCGCGAGCCCCGGTGCCGGTTCGGCTCAATGTGGAGGTCCAGGGCCGGCTTCCTGAGCGCCTGGAGGTGGCTGCCTTCTACCTCGTGTCCGAGAGCCTCGCGAACATCGGCAAACACGCGAGGGCCACGGTCGCCACCATTCGGGTCGCTCGCACGAGCGGCCAGGTCGTCGTCGACGTGATCGACGACGGGGTCGGCGGCGCCGATACAGAGCGAGGCTCGGGGCTCCGCGGTCTCGCCGATCGCGTGGAAGCGCTCGAAGGCCGGCTGCGGATCTGGAGCCCCAAGGGCGGAGGTACGCGGCTGCGGGCGGAGATTCCGTGCGTGCAGTAATCGCTGAAGACAGCGTCCTGCTGCGCGAGGGGATTGAACGCCTGCTCCGTGAAAACGGGCTTGAGGTAGTCGGCAGTTGCCAAACCGCCGAGGATCTGCTCCTAAAGGTGCGTAGCCACTCGCCCGACGTCGCGGTCGTCGACATCCGGCTGCCGCCCACGCACAACGACGAGGGTCTGCGCGCGGCGCTCGAGATTCGCGCCCGACATCCGTCGGTGGGCGTGCTCGTGCTCTCGCAGTACGTCGAGCTCGGACTCGCAATGAAGCTGCTCGCCGACTCGGCCGAGGGGGCGGGGTACCTGCTGAAGGACCGCATCAGCGACGTGCGGGATTTCATCGCCGCGGTTCGGCGGGTCGCCGACGGTGGCTCGGCGATAGACCCCATCATTGTTTCGACGCTCCTCTCCAAGCGGCGAAGCGACGACCCGCTGGCAGAGCTCACCCCCCGCGAGCGCGAGGTGCTCGAACTGATGGCCGAGGGTCGCTCCAATCAGGGGATCGCGGACAGGCTCGTGATCACACTCCGCGCGGTCGAGAAGTACGTCTCGAGCATCTTCGGCAAGCTCGGGCTGCCGTCGAGCGGCAGCGAGTCGCGGCGCGTCCTCGCCGTGCTGCTCTATCTGCGCTCTTAAGGCGCGAGCCGCGGTCGCCGTACGCATCGGCGGTCGAAAGACACCAGAAAACCGCCCCCCGAAGCGACAAGTCTCCCGCCCTCCACGCCGGAGTCGCGACTGCGACCGTGGACGAGTCCCCGCACGGTCGAGAGGAGCAGCATGAAGACGAGAGTCATCCAGAGCGACCCCGACAAGCCAAGCCGCCACCCCGATCCCGCCGACGCAGCCGCAAAACCGCGGCCGAAGACGAACCTGGCCGGCAGGATGGGCGGCTGGAGCGCCCGGCATCGGAAGACCGCGATCTTTGGCTGGCTCGCGTTCGTTGTCGTCGCCTTCGCGCTCGGGATCGTGTGGGGCACGACCAAGATCGATCAAGACACGTCCGGCGTGGGCGAGTCCGGCCGGGCGGACCGGATCCTCGACGCCGGCTTCAAGCAACCCGCTGCCGAGAGCGTCCTCATCGAAAGCAAGACGCTGGCGGTAACCGCGCCGGCCTTCCAGTCGGCCATCGAAGACGTCGTCGCGAGGGTCTCGAACTCCGACGCCGTTCAGAACGTCCGCTCGCCGCTCGACCCCGCGAATGCCGGCCAGATCGCGGAAAACGGGCGCGCCGCCCTGGTCGAGTTCGAGATTCGCGGTCCTTCCGACGACGCAACCGAAAAGATCGACCCGGTCCTCGCCGCCGTAGACGACGCGAAGAAGGCACACCCCGAGCTCTTCATCGGCTCCTTCGGCGATGCGAGCGCGGACAAGGAGATCAACGGAGCCTTCATGGACGACCTCAAGAAGGCCGGGATCCTCTCGCTGCCCGTCACGCTCATCATCCTCGTCCTCGTCTTCGGGGCGCTTGTCGCGGCAGGGATTCCACTCCTGCTTGCGCTCACCGCCATCGTCGCGGCGTTCGGGCTCGTCGCCCTCCCCAGCTCGCTCGTCCCGATCGACGAGACCGTCTACGAGCTGATCCTCCTGATCGGGCTCGCAGTGGGGGTCGACTACTCGATGTTCTATTTGAAGCGAGAACGCGAGGAGCGGGCGGCCGGGCGGAGCTCGTCGGCTGCCGTGGCGGCGGCCGCCGCTACTTCCGGCCGCTCCGTGCTCATCTCGGGGGTGACCGTGATCATCGCCATGGCCGGGATGTTCCTCGCCGGAGTCCAAGGCATGTCGGCCTTCGCCGTGGGCACGATCATCGTGGTGGCGATCGCCATGCTCGGGTCGCTGACCGTCCTGCCGGCCCTCCTTTGCAGCCTTGGCGACCGAGTCGAGCGCGGACGCGTCCCTCTCATCGGCCGGCTCCGCAACGATGGCGAGAGCCGGATCTGGGGCGCGATCGTCGATCGGGTGCTGCGACGGCCACTCCTCTCCGTCGTCCTCGCCGGCGGTCTCTTGGTCGCGATCGCCGTGCCGGCCCTCCAGCTCCGCACGGTTCAGCCGGCCCCTGAAACCTTCCCGCAGGACCTAGCGACCGTGCAGACGTACAACCGCCTCCAGAAGGCCTTCCCGGGAGGCGAGATCCCCGCGAACGTGATCGTGCAGGCGCCCGACGTCAACGCGCCGGACGTCCGGGCGGCGATCGGTGAGCTCGAGAAGCAGGCGCTCGCAAGCGACCGGCTGCACGGGCCGGTCACGGTCGACGTGAACGAGCGCGGGACGATCGCGAACATCGCGATCCCGGTCGACGGCACGGGCGTCGACGCGGCCTCGAAGGCTTCGCTCGCGGCGCTGCGGGACGAGATCGTGCCGGCCACCGTCGGCGCGCTTCCGAACGCGGAAGTCGCCGTGACCGGGTACACCGCCGCGTCGACGGACTTCACCGACAAGCTCAAGTCGGTTGCTCCGCTCGTCTTCGGCTTCGTGCTCCTGCTCGCGTTCGGGCTCCTGCTGGCCGCCTTCCGCTCCCTCGTCATCGCGGTCAAGGCGATCCTCCTCAACCTGCTCTCCGTGGCCGCCGCCTACGGCGTCCTCGTGCTCGTCTTCCAGCATGGATGGGGAAAGGGCATCCTCGGCTTCGAATCAACGGCCGGCATCGACGCCTTCCTCCCCATCTTCCTGTTCGTGATCCTCTTCGGGCTCTCGATGGACTACCACGTCTTCATCTTGAGCCGAATTCGGGAGGCGCACGATCGCGGGATGGACACCGATCAGGCGGTCGCGAACGGGATCAAGACGACGGCAGGAGTCGTGACGAGTGCCGCAATCGTCATGGTCTGCGTCTTCTCCGTCTTCGCGACTCTGTCCATCATCATCTTCAAGCAATTCGGGGTCGGGCTGGCGGCGGCCATCCTGATCGACGCGACGATCGTCCGCGCCGTGCTCCTGCCGGCGACCATGAAGCTGCTCGGCGAGTGGAACTGGTACCTGCCCCGCTGGCTCGAATGGCTCCCGCAGGTCCGGCACGAGACGGCGCCGGCGCCCGAGGCTCCGGAAGCGCCGGCCGTCCCGGCGACGAGCTAGCTCTCCTCTCGCCCGTCCACCGAAGGCCGCGTCACAAGGCGCGGCCTTCGCCTGTCCTCAGCGCCTAGAA
>JALZFU010000017.1 GCA_030861385.1 Actinomycetota bacterium | reverse complement strand
GCTCCTCGGCGAACGGCTGCGACGCCGTGCCGCCACGCGCTACGCGGGCCTGCGCGTCCTCGCGAAGGACTGACCGCGTGGCCGGAGCGGGCGGCAAGAAGCTGATTCTCGTCGTGATCGACGGTCTAACGCCGGCGATGCTCGAGCGCGGGCTCGGCGAGGGGCGCGTCCCGAGCCTCGCTCATCTCGTCGAGAATGGCACGTACGTCCGGGGAGTGACGACGTTTCCCTCCGTGACTCCCGTGTGCCTGGCGTCGCTCGCGACCGGTGCCCATCCGGACGGCCACTCCATTCCGCATCTCGCCTGGTACCACCGGGGGGAAGGACGGATCGTCGAGTACGGCTCGTCGTTCTACGCGATGCGGGCCGTCGGCGCGCGCCGCTCGATCCGCGACTCGATCTTCGACATGAGCCACGCGCACCTGAGCCGTGACGCGACGACCGTGTTCGAGGCCGTCCAGGACGCCGGGTTGACCCCGGCCGCGATCAACATGACGTGCTATCGGGGCCGGACGCGCCACGCGATTCGCCTTCCCTTCCTCGCGACCCGGAACCGCTGGTACGAGGCGGTGTACGGGCCGAAGCGCTTCTTCTTCTTCAATCTCTTCGAGTCTGACGCGACGGGCGCACCGCTCGCGGTGCGCTCCCGGCTCGAGGGCTCGACGGACGCCTACGCCGGCGTCGTGGGGCGCTGGCTCGTGACTCGCGACGGCTTCGACTTCCTCCTCTTCTATCTCCCCGACTTCGACTACGCCTCCCACCTGACGGGTCCGGCCTCCCCGCTCGACGCGCTCGCCCGTGCCGACGCCGCGATCGGGGAGCTCATGGCGGCGGCCGGCGCCGCGGACGCGCTCCTCGACCGCTACGCCGTCGTCGTCTGCTCGGATCACGGACAGACGCACGTCGAGGAGGTCTCGACGCTCCAAGACGCGTTCGCCGATCTGCGCGTCCTTCGCGGCCGGCGCCGCGCGAGCGCCGACGCGTACGACGTCGTGGTGACCGGCTCGAACCGCTCGGGGATGGTCTACCGGCTCCCGGGATGCCGGCTCTCGGTCCGCGAGCTCGCCGAGCGGCTCGACAGCGAGCCGGCCGCCGACGTCGTCCTCTTTCGGGAGGCGGGGGAAGCGATCGCTCGTCGCGCCGGCGAGGAGCTCCGGTTCGCGGCGGAGCCGGACGGGTGGCGCCTCGCCGGAGATCGGGGCGTTCTCGATCCCGCCGAGTACCCCGACGGGCACGAGCGGGCGTGGCGAGCGCTCGCGTGTCCGAACGCGGGCGAGATCCTCGTCTCCGCGCGCGAGGGATGGGAGTTCGCCGATCTGGGCGGACGCCACCACGCGGGCGGCGGGAGTCACGGCTCACTCGCCGCAGGCGACTCGCTCGTCCCGATCGTCGCTGCCGGTCTCGACGAGCCGCTGGGAGACCGACCGTCGATCACGGATCTCGCGCCGCTCGCCCTCCGCCACCTCGGCATCGACCCGCCCGCCGCGATGCAAGCGGGCGGACGGGAGCGCGTTGCCGCGTGAGCGCGACTTCGCCGCCGAGCGGCGGACGATGGTCGAGGAGCAGCTCCGCGGCCGTGGCATCGACGACGAGCGGGTCCTCGAGGCGATGGGCCGAGTCCCGCGCGAGGCGTTCGTCGACGAGGCAGACCGGAAGCGGGCGTACGAGGACATGCCGCTCGCGATCGGCTTCGGCCAGACGATCTCGCAGCCGTACATGGTCGCACTGATCGCTGCGAGCGCGGCGCTCCAGCCGGGCGAAAAGGCGCTCGACGTCGGCACGGGCTCGGGGTACGCGGCGGCTGTTCTCGCCGAGCTCGGCGCAGCCGTTCACACGATCGAGCGGCTTCCCGAGCTCGCCGCGAAGGCGCGTGAGCGCCTCGAGGCGGCCGGCTACGGTCGGGTCGCCGTGCACGTCGGCGACGGCTCGCTCGGCCTCGTGGAGGAGGCACCCTTCGACGCGATCACGGTCGCCGCGGCCGCGCCCGAGCTTCCGATGGCGCTCTACGGGCAGCTCGTAGCGGGCGGGCGCCTCGTCGTCCCGATCGGTGACCGCTCCGGCCAGCGGCTCGAGGTTGCGGTCCGAAGCCCCGAAGGGCCGGCCGTCCTTCGGTCCGTTCCGTGCCGCTTCGTTCCGCTCGTCGGCTCCGCGGGCTTCGCGCGCGACTGAGCTGCAGTTCGCGCTCGCGGCGCGCATCTACCCTTCGCGCCATGGCGCCGGACGGCGACGCAGCGGTCGCGGGCCCGGCCCGGTGGGCGCAGGCGCTTCGCCGACCGGCGAACTGGGCCGAGCTCGGGAAGTTCTGTACCGTCGGCGCCTCCGGCTACGCCGTCAACCTCGCGGTCTACACGGGGCTCGTCGTCTCCGACGTCCACTACCTTGCCGCCGCGGTCTGCTCGTTCCTCGTCGCCGTGACCAACAACTACCTCTGGAACCGCGTCTGGACCTTTCGCGGTCGGCGCGGCCACCTCGTCTACCAGGGCTTCCGCTTTCTCGCCGTCTCGGCGGTCGCGCTCGCCGGGAACCTCGCGTTCCTCCAGATCCTCGTGGCACTCGCCGTTCCGAAGATCCCGGCCCAGGCGGCGGCGATCGTGCTCGTGACGCCCTGGAGCTTCGCCGCCAACAAGCTCTGGAGCTTCCGCGGCCGGTGACGCGGGTCGTTGCCGGGACGCTCGCCGCGCTCGCGCTCGCGGCGCCCGCGCTCGCGCAGCCCGAGGGCACGCTGCCGACCGCGCCCCTCTACGACCGCCACGGGAACCTGATCGGGACGCCCTTCGTCCCCCGCGAGGAGGTCGAACCCGCCCTTCGCGAGGACGAGGCGATCGCCGCCGCGCTGGCGCACCCGAAGGTGTCCGCCTGGATCGCCCGCTACGAGGGCCGGAGGCTGACGAAGGAGGCGACGTTCGACGGCGACGAGCGGTCGTGGGAGGTGAAGGTCTGGGCCCCCGAGCCGGCGGGTCAGATCGTCCTCGCCCGGGTCGACGACGCGACGGCGCGCGTGACCGAGGCGTGGACCGGGCCGCAGGTCGCGTGGAAGATGGCACGCGGCTACGACGGCGCCTTCGGGCGGAAGATCAACGACCCTGCGATCTGGCTCGCGATGTGCGCGATCTTCCTCATCGGTCTCGCCGACCTCCGCCGCCCGCTCTCACTTCGCAACCTCGACCTGCTCGTCCTCCTCTCGTTCAGCGTCTCCCTCTGGTTCTTCAACCAGGGCGACGTCTTCACGGCGATGCCGCTCGTCTATCCGCCGCTCGTCTACCTGCTGGCGCGGCTCGCCTGGATCGGCTCGCGCGGCCGGGGAACCGCGGTGGCGGCCCCCGTCTGGCCCGTCTGGCTCCTCGTCGCCGCGACGGTCTTCCTCATGGGGTTTCGGATCGGCTTGAACGCGGAGGCGTCGAACGTGATCGACGTCGGCTACGCGAGCGTCATCGGCGCCCAGCGGATCGTCTCGCAGGGCGAGTCCCCGTACGGCCACATGCCGACGGACGACGGGAAGGAGTGCGGCGCGCCGGATGCGGACGGCTATGTGCGCGAGCGAGTCCAGACGAACGGCCGCTGCGAGTCCGCGAACGAGCGGGGAGATACGTACGGGCCCGTGACGTACCTCGCGTACGTGCCCGGATACCTCGGGTTCGGGTGGAGCGGGAAGTGGGACGAGCTTCCGGCGGCGCACTTCACCTCGATCCTCTTCGACGCTCTCGCCGTCGCCGGTCTCGCGCTCGCGGGGCGGCGCTTCGGGGGCGCTCGCCTCGCCGCTACGCTCGCGTTTGCCTGGGCGGCCTTCCCCTTCACGCAGTACGCGTCCAGCTCGAACTCGAACGACGCGATCATGCCGGCCCTCCTCGTCTGGGGCTTCTGGCTTCTTGTCTCGGCGCCCGCCCGCGGCGTCCTCCTCGCGCTCGCGGGCTGGGCGAAGTTCGCGGCCTTTCTGCTCGTCCCCCTCTGGGCCTCGTACCCGAGCAGGTCGGCGCGCTCGCCGCGCCGGCACGTCCCGCTCTTCGCGGCCGGGCTCCTCGCCGGCTCGGCGCTCGCGCTCTGGGTCCTCCTGCTCGAGCCCGATCCGCTCCACGCCGCCCGTGTCTTTTGGGACCGCACGTTCGGCTGGCAGCTCTCGCGCCCGTCGCCCTTCTCGATCTGGGACTGGGACGAGTACCCCGGCTTCCCCGACCTCGCCTTCCTCCAGGGTGCGCTCAAGATCGTGCTCCTCGTCTCGGCGCTCGCGCTCGCGTTCGTCCCGCGCAGGAAGAGTCCGCTTCAGGTGGCGGCGCTCTCCGGCGCGCTGCTCGTCGGCTTCGAGCTCGTCCTGACGCATTGGTTCTACCTCTACATTCCGTGGTTCTTCCCGTTCGTCGCCCTCGCGTTCCTCGCCCCGTCGGCCCGCCGCGTCGTTCGGGAGGAGCCGGCGTCGCATGAGCGCCCGGTCCGAGAGCTCGTTCCCGCGGGCTGACCCGCTCCGCGTTGCAACGGTGGCCGCGGTCGGCGTCGCCGCCTTCGCCGCCTCGTGGGCGCTTCTCCACACGGGGTTCTACGACGACGTCGCGATCGTCGACACGCCGGTGTACCGCGGCTACGGCGATCGCATGGTCGGCGGGCAGGTGCCGTACCGCGACTTCGGGCTCGAGTACCCGCCGGCCGCCTTGGTCGCCTTCGTCGTCCCCTCGCTCGCCGCGAGCGAGGACTACGGGACGGTCTTCGAGCTTCTCATGCTCGCCTGCGGAGCGGCCGCGATCTCGCTCGTCGCCCTCGCCCTCGCCGCGGCGAGGGTTCCGGCGGGCGCGCTCGTCCGCGGGGTCTCGTTCGCGGCGCTCTCGCCGCTTCTCCTCGGGCCGGTCCTCCTCACCCGCTACGACCTCTGGC
>JALZFU010000378.1 GCA_030861385.1 Actinomycetota bacterium | reverse complement strand
TCGCACGCTCGTCCCGCTCGTGAACGCGCCGCGCCGGGTCCCGGACGGGCGCGTTCGGGACGCGCTCGCGCTCCTCGTCGAGCACGACGATCTCCGCGCTGCGCTCGCTGACCCGCGCGTCGCGAAGCTCGCCCTCGCAAAGGAGCGGTGGACGGGGGCCTACCGGGCGGTCATGCGGACGGCGCCCGTGGTCGGTCCCGACGTCGCTCTCCTTCGCTTCTCGACGCCGTTCCAGGTTCACCCGCTCGTCGCGACCGCGTGGAGCCGCCGCCTGGCGCCCCGTCTCGTCGTCGCGGCCAACGACGGGTACCTGCCGGGCCGCGTCAACTTCGCCGTCCGCGGCGCGCGCGGCGATCTGCGCCGCCTCCTCCGCGAGGCTCTTCCCGAAGCCGACGGCGAGTTCGCCCACGGCCATGCCCGCGCGACCGGCGGAAGCCTCGAGCCCGCGCTCTTCACCGAGCTCTGCCGCCGTCTCGGGGTACTCGCGTGACCCCGGGCCGATACCGGCTCGGCTTCGCGGTCAAGGTCCTCCGCGCCGGCGGCCTCAAGAGCGCCGACACCCGGCGGTGGCAGAACGAGCCCCACCTCAGCCGCTCCCTCGAGCTGCTCGAGGGGGTCTTCGACTACCTGGAGGCGAACGGGATTCGGATGTACCGCCTCTCGAGCGCCACGGTGCCCTACGGAACGCATGCGAAGCTCCCGGCCTTCGACTTCCGCCGGCAGATCTTCGCGTGCGCGGACGAGCTCGCAGCGCTGGGTGCGCGGGCCCGAGGCGTCGGGCTCCGCCTCTCGACGCACCCCGGCCAGTACACCGTCCTGAGCGCGCCCGACCCCGAGCTCGTGCGGCGCTCGTCACTCGACCTCGAGCAGGACGCGCTCCTCCTCGACGCGATGGGGATGGGTCCGGAGGCGGTCGTCGTCGTCCACGTCGGCGGCGCCTACGGAGACGCGAGCGCCGCCCTCGATCGGTGGGCACGTGCCTACGAGGCGCTCTCCGAGCGGGCGGGGCGTCGGCTCGTGGTCGAGAACGACGAGCGTTCGTTCACGATCGACGATCTCGTCGAGCTCCATCGCCGTACCGGCGTCCCCGTTGTCTTCGACGTGCACCACCACCGGCTGAACGCGCGCCCACACGGCCTAGGAGACCCGGTCGAGGCGCTCGCCGCCGCCTACGCGACCTGGCCGGCGGGCGTCCGGCCGAAGGCGCATCTCTCCAGCCCGCGCACCGAGCTGAGAGTCATCCGCCGTCGGCGCGCCGGGGCGCGGAAGGCGGAGGAGGTGCTCGCGCCGCCGCTACTCGAGCAGCACGCCGACTTCGTGCCCCCGTGGGACCTCTCGGCGCTCGTTCGGTCGGCCCCAGGTCCGCTGGACGTCATGGTCGAGGCGAAGGCGAAGGACCTCGCGCTCCTTGCGCTCCGCGGACATGTCGCCCGGCTCGACCCCGAGGTCGCTCGCGCCGAGGAGCGCGGCGGCTTGCCGGCGGATGAGATACCGTTGCCCGCGACCGCGAGCCTATGAAGCGCATCTCGACCGTCCTCGGGGTCTTCTTCGTCGCGCTCGTCGCTGTGCCGACGGTGCCGGCGACGACGCGGAGCGTCGCCGACCCACGGGGTGACTTCAAGGGGAGCGACTGGCCCGGCCCGGGCACCGCGTGGTCCGTCTCGCAGGGCTGCTGGGTGAGCACCCAGACGGGCACGTGCGACCCGAGCTCCGTCTACTTCGAAAACGCCGGCGGCCTCCTCGACATCGTGCGCGTGCGGCACGGCCATCGCGCGCGGCTCCTGACGCACCGCCTCGTCGCAGCGCGGCGCTGGGACGCGCGCCTGCTCTCGCGCGAGATCGGCGGCCAGATCTCCTTCTACTTCAACACGGACCGCGATCGGGCCTTCGAGCGAAGGCTCGACGTCGTCCGCCGGGGTTCGGCGCTCCGGGGGATCATGCGAAACGCACGCGGCCGGCGTGTCGGCACCGCCACGGCGCGACGCCCGACCCGAGCGAGCGTCGAGCTCGCCTTCCCGCGGCGCCTGCTCGGCCACCGCGTGCGGAGGTATCGCTGGTTCGCCTTCGCGGGCGTAAAGTGCCGTCGTGCGTACAACCGGTGCGGCGACCGCGCGCCCAACGCGAGATTGACCGCACACCGGCTCGGCTAGTCGAGCAGCCCCGGTGGCTGCCTTTCGCTACGTCGTCGCCGACGTCTTTACCGACCGTCCGCTGGCCGGGAACCAGCTCGCCGTGTTCACCGACGCGCGCGAACTCCCCGAGGCGCTCCTGCAGCCGCTCGCGCGCGAGATCAACTTCTCGGAGACGGTGTACGTCTACCCGCCGGGCGAGGGCGGGCACGCGCGGATCCGGATCCTCACTCCCAAGGCCGAGGTGCGCTTCGCGGGCCACCCGGTCCTCGGGACGGCGTTCGTTCTCGGAGGGCCGCTCCAGCTCGCCGAGATCCGGCTCGAAACCGGCGCGGGCGTCGTCCCGGTCGCGCTCGAGCGCGACGGTCCTCGCATCGTGTTCGGCCGCATGGCGCAGCCAATTCCCCGCGTGGAGCCGTTCGCGGCCGAGGAGGACCTCCTCGCCGCCCTGCGCGTCGAGCGCTCGGAGCTTCCCGTCGAGCTCTACGACCTCGGAATCCGGCACGTCTACGTCGCCTTGCCGTCGCCGGACGACGTCGCGCGGCTCGAGCCCGACCTCACCGCGCTCGCCCGTCTGACGGGCTATGTGGGCGCGAACTGCTTCGCAGGGGAGGGGGCGCGATGGAAGACGCGGATGTTCGCGCCGGGCGACGGCGTTCCCGAGGATCCCGCCACGGGCTCCGCGGCCGGACCTCTCGCCGTCCACCTCGCACGCCACGGCCGTATCGCCTTCGGCCAAGAGATCGAGATCGAGCAGGGCGTCGAGGTGGGACGTCCGAGCCGGCTCTGGGCGAGCGCCGAGGGATCGGCGGAGCGGATCGAGCGGGTCGAGGTCGGCGGCTCGGCCGTCGTCGTCGCCCGCGGCGAGTTCAACCTGTAGGGGCGACGGGCGACGCGGGCTCCGCGCGTGCGAGGCGCGAGCCGAGCTCGCGGATCACGTCCACGAGGACGTCGACGTCCTCCTCGCGCGTTCGCCAGTTCACGATCGCGGGGCGAAACGCGACCTTGCCGTCGTAGCGCGTCGTCCCCGTGTACACCCGGCCGTCGGCCAGCACCGTCTCCCCGAGCCGCGCATTCAGCTCGTCGAGCTTCTCCTCCGGGAAGTCGGGAGGCCGGAAGCGGAAGCAGACGATGTTCAGCGGCACCTCGGCGAGACGCTCGAGGTCGGGCGCGGCGTCGACGCGCTCGGCGATGCGTTGCGCGAGCGCGAGGTGGCGCTCCACCATGTCCCGGTAGCCGGTCCTCCCGTACGCGCGGAGCGTCGCCCAGACAGGGAGGCTCCTCGCCCGCTGCGAGCTCTCGGGCGTCATGAGTCCGAAGCTCGGCCGCCGGGGATCGTGCTCGGGGAGGTACGCGGCGCTCGCAGTGAAGACGGGCGGGAGGAGGCCGACGTCGCGCAGGAACGCGAAACCGCAGTCGTAGGGGACGTTCAGCCACTTGTGCCCGTCCGCGATCACCGAGTGCGCGCGCTCGACGCCCTCGACGAGGGGGGCGGCCTCGGGCGTCACCCGCGCGAAGAGGCCGAACGCGCCGTCGACGTGGAGCCAGGCGTCGTGGCGCTCGGCGAGCTCGGCCATCTCGGCGATCGGGTCGAAGTCGCCGGCGTTGACTTCGCCCGCGTTCGCGATCACGATCGCGGGCGCGCCGTCGAGGCTCGCGAGCGCGGCGGCGAGGGCGTCCCGGTCGAGCCTCCCGACGCAGTCGCGCGCGAGCACGTGCACGCTCCCGCGGCCGATCCCCAGCATCCCGAGGGCCTTTCGCGCGGTGGCGTGGACGTAGCCGCTCGTGAGGACGGGGACGCGAGGAAGTCCGGTCAAGCCGTCGCGGTCGACGTCGACGCCGTGACGTCCGCCCCACCAGCGGCGAGCGGCGCCGAGGGCGACGAAGTTCGCCGCCGTGGCGCCCGTTGTGAGGACGCCTCCCCACCCCTCGGGGAGCCGGAAGAGGTCGCGGAGCCATTCGAGCGCCAGGCTCTCGAGGCGGCTCGCGAGCGGAGATCCGACCCACGAGAAGGCGTTCTGGTCGAGCGTCGACGTCAGCCAGTCCGCGCCCAGCGCGGCCGGCGTGACGCCGCCCGTGACGAAGTGGAAGAACCGGGGGCCGGCCGCCGCGACGGAGGCGTCGAAGCCGTCGCCGACGAGCTCCGCGAGCGCCGCAAGCGCGCCCACGCCCTCCTCGGGAAGGCGCCCGTCGAGCATGAGCGCCCTCCTGTCAGCGTCCTCGTGGAGCGGAGCGTCGTCGAGGGCGGCGAGGTAGCGGCGCGCTTCCGATTCCGCGAGCGCGAGCACGTCTTCGACCTCTTGGCGATTCACGGGGCGAGCCTATCCCCAGGCGACGTCACGGATCTCGGGAAGCTCGACGCCGAGCGCCCGCCAGAACCGGCCCCCGTCGCGCGAGACGTAGAGCCGGTTACGGGCCGCGTAGAGGACGTCGTCGGGGTTCTCGGCAAGTGCGACCGCGCGCCCTCGCGGGAGCCCGGCCCCCCGCTCGCTCCACGTCAGGCCGCCGTCGTACGAGGCGAGGAGCGGGGGGCGGTGGTCGACGACGAGGAGGGCGGTCGAGCCGGACGCGTCGACGTCGACGAAGGCCTGCGAAAGCCAGGCGGGGACGACCTCGACCGGCCGGCGTCGCTCGACCAGCCCGCCTGGATCCCGGCCCGCGAGCTCGTCTTCCTCGGCGCTCGCTCCCACCTCGACGAGGTAGAGCGCGTCCTCGCACTCGGCGAGCGCGATCACACGGGCTGCGTCGCTGGGCGTGCGAGGCGCCCGACTGCGATTCCGACGCTCGCGAGCACGAATGAGAGTCCGAAGCTCGGCAGGGACGAACCGACCTGCGCCGCGGGCGGGCTCGTCTTCTCGAGGAGGTCGACCCACCAGGCGGGGCCGAGCGGATGGAGCCACTGGTAGAGGGCGAAGCCGGCGAGCCAGGCGACGACGGCCGCGGGCCGCACGGCGGGCGCCGCGAAGAAGTCCTGCCTCCCGTACGAGGCGCCGGCGAAGAGCCAGTCGGCGAGGAGGACGCCGAAGAGCGGGACGAAGAAGGAGCCGAGGAGGAGGAGGAACGACTGGTAGTTCTCGAGCTCGAGCGTGAGCGCGCCGACGGTCGCGACCGCGGCCATCACGGCGAGGAGGAACCGCTGCGGGACGCGCGCAAGCAGGTTCTGCGTCGAGACCGCGGCGGAGTAGACGTTCGCGAACGCCTCGTCCGTCTCGTCCACCGTGACGGCGAGCAGCGCGAGCCCGCTCGCGAGCCCGGCTGCGGCGACGGCGGCGGGAAGCTGGACGGGGTCGTCCAGCCCGCGTGCGAGGACGAGTAGGGCGCCGAGAACGAGCATCCACGTCCCGGCAAGGAAGTAGCCAATCCCCGTCCCGACGAACGCCGCCCGGCGTCCCCGCGCGAAGCGCGTGTAGTCGGGCGCGAGCGGGATCCAGCTCACCGTGATCGCGATGACGACGTCGACCGCGACCACGAACGACGTCCCGCCGTGCCCCGGGGCGCGCCAGAGGGCGCCGAGATCGGCCTCGCTGACCGCCCACCAGGTCAGGTAGACGAGCGAGCTGAGCACGACCCAGACGGCGAACTTCCGGATCACGCGCCGGACGACGCCAACCGGACCGAGGAGCGCGAGCGCGAGCGCAACGACACCCGTCGCAACCGTCCAGGCGGCCTCCGCCTCGACGCCGAGGAACTCCCGCGAGAGCGCGCTCGCGGCCGCGGCGATGATGATGATCTCGAAGATGGCCCAGCCGAGGCACTGCGTGACGTTGAGCGCGGTCGCGACGTACGAGCCGGCGCGCCCGAGCGGCGCGCGAAGGAGCACCATGGCGGGGACCCGCCCGTCCGCCCCGATCATCGCCGCGACGCCGAGCATGAGGTTCCCCGCCAGGCTCCCGACCGCGATCGCCGCGACGGCGGCGGGCAGCGCGAGGGCGGGGACGATGAAGGCCGCCGTCACGAGTACGAGGAGGCTGACGCCGAGGTTTCCCCAGAGAAGGGTCAGGTCGAGCGCCGAGAGCGTCCGGAGGCGCTCCGGGACGGGGGTGATGCCCCAGCTTCCTTCGCCGGCTTTCATCTCGCTCCCTTCGCTGGAATTACCCAGATCAGGTTCGTCGAGTCGAGGCTCCCAGCCTCCTCTCAGCCGCTAGGCGAGCGGCTCCCCGGCCCTCCCTACTCTAGCCGCGGGTCAGGAGCGACGAAGATCGTCGCTTCGGCGAGGGTGGAACGCTGGCGCGATGCCGTGCCGATCAGCTCGCCGCCGCGGCGTCCGGGAGGAGCGCCTCGATTCCCGCGATCGCCCGCCCGAGCCCCGCGTCCGTGAAGAGGTAGGGAGCTGCGTTTCGAAGCTCGTGGACGGGGCCGTCGAGCGAGCGCGAGCCGCCCGCGCCGTTGAGCGCGTAGCGGAGCGGGATCTCGTGACAGACGACGAGGACGAGCGAGTACGGGCTCGCGAGGATCGCCGCCCACCCGCGCGCGTACCGTGCGGCGGCTTCGTCGAGGCTCTCACCGCCCGGGAACCGGTCGGCTCGCGTGTGCGCCCGCTTCCACGCTCGGTACTCGTCGAGCGGCTTGCCGTCGAGGTCCCCCACGTCGATGTCGTCGAGGAGCGGCTCGACGGCGAACGGGACGTCCCGTCCGGCGAGCGCGATCGCGGCCGTCTCGCGCGTCCGTTCGAATCGTGTGTGGAAGCAGGCGTCGAGGGGGATGTTCGCGACCTGGATCCCGAGCTGCCGCGCCTCCTCGCGCCCCTCGTCGGTCAGCCGGACGGGGACGGCAGGATCGCCGTTCACGCGTCGCTCGACGTTCAGCGTCGACTGCGCGTGGCGGGCCGCGACGAAGAGCCTCATACGACGAACCGCTCTTCCCGGGCGGTGCCGCGCGCGAATCGCTCGAGCGAGAAGGGGCTCAGGTCAAGCGTCGGCGTGCGCCCCGCGACGAGCTCCGCCAGGTGCTCGCCGACGGCAGGGGCCTGTTGAAACCCGTGGCCGGAGAAGCCGGTGGCATAGAGGAACCGGGACGGCTCCGCCGTCTCGCCGACGATCGCGTTTCGGTCGGGGCTCATCTCGTAGAAGCCCGACCACGAGGAGGCGATCGGGAGCTCGGAGAGGACCGGCAGCCGCTTCGTCGCGGCGACGGCCAGCTCTTCGATCGTCTGCTCGCGTCCGCCGAACGCAAGGCCGGGGCCTTCCTGGTGGAAGTAGAAGCTGGTTGTGAAGTCGATCGTGAGCGGAAGCGGGCTCGGGAGGCCGTCCGCGTCCGGGGTGTAGTGGATCCACCGGCGCTCGCCTTCGACCGGGATCTCGACGCCGGCGAGGGCGCCGACTTCACGCGCCCAGACGCCCGCCGTGCAGACGAGGGTCCGGGTGGCGATCCGCGCCTTCGATGTCACGACCGCCTCGATCCGGCCGCTGCGAACCTCGATCCGCTCGACGGGCTCACGCTGGCGGACTCGGATACCGCGCGCCCGCGCCCGTTCGGCGTACCCCGAGACGACGGCTTCGGGCGTCGCCCTGGCGTCGAGCGGACAGAACGTGCCCGCGAGGAGATCGTCGGTCACGAGCGGCGGCACCATCGCGCTCACCTCGGCGGGCGAGAGCTCGCGCGACGGGACGCCGAGGGAAGCCTGGAGGGCGAGCGCGGCCCGAAAGCGCTCGACGTCGCGCTCGTCGTCGAGGAGGAAGAGGTAGCCGGACTGGTCGAGGTCGATCGAGGCGCCGACGCGTTCCGGGAACGACTCGAACTCGGCGAGCGAGCGGAGCGCGATCCGGATGTTCAGCTCGTCGGCGAACTGAGCGCGGATTCCGCCCGCCGACCTGCTCGTCGAGCCCGACGCGAGCGTCTCGCGCTCGACGAGGACGGCGTCCGTGATCCCGAGCTCCGCGAGGTGGAAGGCGACGCTCGCGCCCATGGCGCCGCCGCCGACGACCACGACCTCGGCCGACTCGTCCGCCACGGCGGGGATGGTACGCCGCGCCCGGTTGGTTAGGGTCGAAACGTGCACAGCTTCCGGATCGAGGAGGCCCGGAGAAGGCTCGTGGCGACCGACGGCGGTTACGAGATCGTCCACGAGTCGCCGGGGCTCGAGATCGGCGTCTACGTCCTCGTCGCTCCCGAGCCCGACCGCCAGCAGCCACACGAGGACGACGAGATCTACGTTCCGCTCGAAGGGGGCGGCGTCCTCGACGTGGCGGGCGAGCCGGTCCCCGTTCGCGAAGGAGAGGCGATTTTCGTCGAGGCAGGCGTCGAGCACCGCTTCACCGCATACGAGTCGCTCAGCGTGCTCGTGATCTTCCCCCGCAAGTGAACGTCCTCGTCACGGGGGCGACCGGGTTCCTCGGGCGCCACCTCGTTCGACGCCTCCGCGAGCGGGGGGACGAGGTCCGCGCGCTCGTGCGCCGCGAGGCGGACGAGCGGCGTCTGCGCGGTGAGGGCGTGGACGCCGTTCGCGGGGACATCTGCGATATCACGGTGGTGCGCCGAGCCGCGGCGGGGCGCGACCTCGTCTTCCATGCCGCAGGTCTCGTCGCGCACGAGCGCCGCGACGCCGGGCGCCTCCGCGCAGCCAACGTCGACGGCGTGAGGACGCTTCTCGCCGCCCTCGAGCCGGGCGTGCGGCTCGTGCACGTGGCGAGCCTCTCGACGATCGGCCCCGCGCCGGCGCCCGACGTTCCCGCGCGCGAGGACCAGTCGTACCCCGAGGAGGCGGCCCGTCTTCCCTACGTCGCCTCGAAGCGCGCGGGCGAGCGGCTCGTGCTCGCCGCCGTCGAGCGCGGGCTCGACGCCGTCGTCGCGAACCCGGGTTTTTTGCTCGGCCCCGGGGACGTCCACCGGATCTCGACCTGGCCCGTGCACCGCTACCTCCAGGGGACGCTTCGGATTCAGACGACCGGCGGCCTGTCGGTCGCCGATGCCCGCGACGTCGCGGACGGGATCCTCGCGCTGGCCGAGCGGGGACGGACGGGGGAGCGCTACATCTTGACCGCGGCCGACGGGAATCTCGCCTGGCCGGCGTTCTTCGAGCGGATCGGCGCGCTCACGGGGGTGCGACGGCGGATGATCCGGCTACCACCGGCGGTGGCGCGCACCGGTTCGGAGATCGTCCGCTGGCCGGTGAAGCCGGGCGAGGTCCGCCTCGCGACCTTCTGGTGGTTCGCGACGCCCGCGAAGGCCGAGCGTGAGCTGGGCTTTCGCAGCCGCCCTGCGGACGAGACAATCGCGGGCACCGCGGCCGAGTACCGCTGACGAGCGGCGACGCTCCCTCAGGCGCCGGCCGGGAGGCGCCGCCGCTCCCACTCGGAGACCCGGAGGGCCCCCGGTGGTGCGCCGAAGGCGAGGACGGCCGTACCGCGCTCAGCCGCCCACGCGGCCCGGTCGACGTTCGTCGGGACGAAGACGAGCGTCCCCGCGGGAGCGGAGAACGTATCGCCGGCGACGGTGAAGCGGGCGGTTCCGGCGACGACCACGTACAGCTCCTCGTGCTGCGTGTCCGCGTGCTCCTCGACGACGAGCTCGCCTTCGCCGCGCGCGACGTAGCCGTTCACGCCGAAGCCCGAGATCCCGAAGTGGTAGCGGACGGGCTTCCACTCGGCCTCGACGAGGTCGCTCGCGAGCGAAGGGACCTCCGAGATGTGGGCCCGCCGGTACGGACGCTCGGCCGGGTCCACGTTGCCTAGGACATCGGGACCTGGCGGAGGACCCTCGGCTCGATCCGGTCGAGGATCTCGGTCAGGCTCTCGCCGGTTGCGGTGATTCCGTGGTTTCGAAGGCCGATGACCGCATGGCTCGCATCTGGCTCGCGCTCGATCAGCTCGGCGACGCTCGTCGCGAGCTCCTCCGTTCCGCACGGGTAGTTGACGTCCGTTGCCGGGATGTCCTGCACCCACGCGTGCACGTGGAGGATCGCGCCGACGTCGGGATGCGCGCGGTAGATCATCCAGTGCTCGATCGCGTCGACCGAGACGCGCCGCGGCTCCACGTTCGGCGGCACGCTCAGGATCATCCGGTTTCGCTCGGGGTCGTACCCGGAGACGAGGAGGATGTCTCGGCCGGGGACGTCGAGCTTCGTCTTGTCGACCCCGCTCGCGCTCATCCAGAAACGCCGCTCATCCTTCCGCTGCGAGAGGTTGCCGTACGAGAGCCCGCCGATCCCGTACAGGCGCTTCACGTGTCGAAGCTCGCGCTCGTTCAAGAGCTGCTCGATCGGAAAGGGGGCGGGAAGAAGATCGAGCTCGCCCATCCGCCTCCCTGCCTCGGCGATCTCCTCGGTGTTCTCGTCTCCCTCCCAGAGCTCCTCCTCGAGGTCGGTTCGAAACTCGTTGTCGATGACGAGCTTCGAGAGGGCGAGCGGGGCGAGCCGCTCGACCACCCCGTTCGCGAGGCTCGCTTCGCCGTCTTGCGCCCGAACCCCGTAGTGGCCGCGCTCCATGGTGGTGAACCAGACGCCGTGGTTCGGGACGTAGCAGAGGACGATGTTGGCGAGCGCGTGGACGAGCAGCGGATAGTTCGTCTTCAGGACGTCCTCGGGGACGGCCGGCTGCTCGTGGATCGCCGCGACGAACGTGCCGCGCGAGCGGCGGCGGAACGGCTTCGGATCGTTCGGGTCGATGAAGTTGAGGACGAGGTCGGCATCCCGCGGATCGCCCGACCAGCGCTCCCATCCGCGCCCCTCGAGGGCCTGGCAAAGGGCGGTCGCGAACTGCTCGAAAACCGGGGAGGTCGATCGGCCGAAGAGGGAGTAGTTCACCCGGCCATCCTAACCGCGCCCCACTCGCGCCCTATCGCGAGAGGAGCCGCCGCAGGACGTACGGCAAAATCCCGCCGGCACGCAGGTATTCGCGCTCTCGGGGCGTGTCGAGCCGCACGAGGGCCGTGAACCGAACCGCCTCTCCGTCCTCCGGGGCGGCCTCGACGGTCGCCTCGCGGGCCTCTCCGTTTTCGACCCCCCGAATCGCGAAGGTCTCGCGCCCGGTCAGGCCGAGCGACTCCGCGTTCTCGCCCTCGCGGAACTGGAGCGGGAGAATCCCCATCCCGACGAGGTTCGAGCGGTGGATCCGCTCGTAGCTCTCGGCGATCACCACCGTGACGCCGAGGAGGCGCGGCCCCTTCGCTGCCCAGTCACGCGACGACCCCGAGCCGTACTCCTTCCCCGCGAGCACGACCAGGGGGACTCCCTCAGCGAGGTAGCGCTCGGACGCGTCGAAGATCGTCATCTCCTCGCCGCTCGGGAGGTGGACGGTCCACGTCCCCTCGCTTTCCGGCACGAGCAGGTTCCGAAGGCGTACGTTCGCAAACGTCCCGCGCACCATCACCTCGTGGTTCCCGCGTCGCGAGCCGTAGGAGTTGAACTCGTGCCGGGGAATGCCGCGCTCGAGGAGGTAGCGGCCCGCCGGGCTCTCGGGCTTGATCGAACCCGCCGGCGAGATGTGGTCGGTCGTGACGCTCGAGCCGACCATGACGAGGCAGCGGGCTCCCAGGACGTCCTCGACGCGCCCAGGCCCGTCGCCTTCGTCGAAGTACGGCGGGCGGCGAACGTAGGTCGACGTCTCGTCCCACGCGAAGAGGTCGCCCTCGGGGATCGGGAGGGAGCGCCACCGCTCGTCGCCCGTGAAGACGTCCGCGTACGTGCGGCTGAACATCTCCCGGCGCACGCCCTCGGCGATCGTCTTTCGCACCTCGTCCGCCGTCGGCCAGAGGTCGCTCAGGAAGACGTCGTTCCCTTCCCGGTCGGCTCCGAGCGGCTCGCTCGTGAGGTCGAGGTCGACGCGGCCGGCGAGCGCGAACGCGACGACGAGCGGTGGCGAGCAGAGGTAGTTCGCCTTGACTTCGGGGTGGATCCGCGCCTCGAAGTTCCGGTTCCCGGAGAGGACCGAGCAGACGGCCAGATCGCCGTCGGAAATCGCGCGCGAGATCGGCTCGGGGAGCGGCCCGGAGTTTCCGATGCAGGTCGTGCAGCCGTATCCGACCGTCTGGAAACCGAGCTCGTCCAGGTAGCGCTGGAGGCCCGCCTGCTCGTAGTACTCGGTCACCACCCTCGAGCCGGGCGCGAGGCTCGACTTCACCCACGGCTTCCGCTCGAGACCACGCTCGACCGCCTTCTTCGCGACGAGCCCGGCGGCGACCATGACCGACGGATTCGACGTGTTCGTGCAGCTCGTGATCGCCGCGATTACGACCGCGCCGTGGTCGAGCTCGAACGTCTCCCCGTCGTCGAGCGTCACCGCGACCGCGCTGCGGCGCCGATCCGTGACCGCGACCGAAACGGGCGGCGCGTCCTCGCGCGCGTGCGGGCGCGAGCCCGGGGCCATGTCTCCCGGGGGGTCGCTCGCCGGGAACGAGTCCGCGCCCTCCTTGTCGTGCGAGCCGTTCGCGTACTCGACGCCGAACGTCGGTAGCGCGGCCCGGAACGAGTCGGGAACGTCGGCGAGCGGGACTCGGTCCTGCGGACGTCGCGGCCCTGCCAGGCTCGGCTCGACCTCGCCGAGCTCGAGGTGGACGACCTGCGTGTAGTTCGGCTCGTCGTCCGGGTCGTGGAAGAGCCCCTGCTCTTTGCAATACGTCTCGACGAGCGAGACGTGCTCCTCCGAGCGGCCGGTCATTCGGAGGTAGGCGAGCGTCTCCTCGTCGACCGGGAAGAAGCCGCACGTCGCGCCGTACTCAGGCGACATGTTGGCGATCGTCGCGCGGTCGGCCACGGGGAGCCCGCGAAGGCCGGGCCCGAAGTACTCGACGAACTTCCCGACCACGCCGAGCGTGCGCAGGATCTCGGTCACCGTGAGGACGAGGTCGGTCGCCGTCGCCGCTTCCCGGAGCTCGCCCGTGAGCCGAAAGCCGACCACCTGCGGGACGAGCATCGAGACGGGCTCGCCGAGGAGCGCGGCCTCCGCCTCGATCCCGCCGACTCCCCAGCCGAGGACGCCGAGCCCGTTCACCATCGTCGTGTGCGAGTCGGTTCCGACGAGCGTGTCGGGAAACGCCTGCAGCCGCCCAGCCACCTCCCGGCGCTCGACGACACGCGCGAGGTACTCGAGGTTCACCTGGTGGACGATCCCCGTGTTCGGCGGGACGACCGCGAGGTTCGCGAACGCCTTCTGACCCCAGCGCAGGAACGCGTAGCGCTCTCCGTTTCGCTCGTAGTCGCGGTCGACGTTCGTCGCGATCGCGAGGCGCGTCGCGAACGCGTCGACCTGGACGGAATGGTCGATCACGAGCTCGGCGGGAAGGAGCGGGTGCACGCGCGCGGCGTCGCCGCCGCGCTCCCGCATCGCGTCGCGCATGGCGGCGAGGTCGACGACGGCCGGGACGCCCGTCAGGTCCTGGAGGAGGACGCGCGACGGAGCGAAGGAGATCTCGTTGGAGGGCTCGGCCGCGGCGTCCCATCGTGCGACGGCGTCGACGTCGGCCTCG
>JALZFU010000446.1 GCA_030861385.1 Actinomycetota bacterium | reverse complement strand
GTCGCCGAGCTCGGGCTCGAGCCCGACTACCGTGTCGAGCCCGTGCCGATGGCCGAGCCCGTGCGCGCCGTCCTTCGCGAGGAGATCGAGCGGCTGACGCGGCCGGCAGTCGAGCTTCCCTCCGGCGCCGGGCACGACGCCGGGATCCTCGCCGCCGCCGGCGTGGATGCGGGCATGCTCTTCGTTCGCAGCCTCGCGGGCGGAGCGAGTCACTGCCCCGAGGAGGAGTCGAGCGAGGAGGACGTCGCGCTCGCGGTCGACGCGCTCGCCGGCGCCCTGCGTCGGCTGGCCGCTTAGGCCTCGGCGAAGCGGACGTCCTGGGCGCCTTCCCAGAGAACGAGCCGCCCGAGCTCGCGAAGGTTCTCGCCCCCGTGGACGATCGTCGCGAAGTGGTTTCCGGCGAGCTGGCCCATCTTGCTCGCGAAGCAGGTCGCGCCGTAGGGAAAGAGAATCTCGGTCTCGGAGAGCCCGCCGGGGTAGAGGAGGAGCTCGCCGGGTGCCGGGTAGGAGCTCGCGTTCTCGGGCCCGAGCCCGGTCTCGAGCCCACCGAGCGGAACCCAGGCCGACTCGCCGCTCCAGCGCGCCTGGCAGAGCTTCTCCTCGAGCGGCAGGAGGCGTCTGAGCGCCGCGCACGTCCTCGGCGCGAGGTCCTCCTCGAGGCGGGCTCGGAACGTGAACGGTCCGGCGGCGATCTCGAGCACGGCGAAGACCCTAACCGGCCGTAAGCTCCTCGGCACCGCCGTGGATCCGTACCTAAGCGACTGGCTGAACCTCGCCGTCCGGTGGCTCCACGTGATCGCCGGGATCGCGTGGATCGGCGCCTCGCTCTACTTCATCCACCTCGACCTCTCGCTCCAGCCGCCCAAACGGCGCGAGGACGCGGAGAGAGGGATCGGCGGCGACTACTGGTCGGTGCACGGCGGCGGCTTCTACCACGTGCAGAAGTACCGGGTGGCGCCCGAGCGGCTTCCGGAGCCCCTGCACTGGTTCAAGTGGGAGGCGTACACGACGTGGCTCTCCGGCTTCACGCTCCTCGTCGTCCTCTACTACGCAAACGCCGACGCGTACCTCGTCGACCCGAGCGTCGCCGACCTGAGCGCGTGGGAGGCCGTCGGCGCGAGCGTCGGTCTCCTCGCCGCCGCCTGGATCGTCTACGACGTCCTCTGCCGGGTGCTCGCCCAGCGAGACCGCCTCCTCGCCGGCGCGGTCGCCGCGCTCGCGGTCGCGGCCGCCTTCGGCGCGAGCCAGCTCTTCAGCGGGCGCGGGGCCTATATCCAGGTGGGCGCGATGCTCGGGACGATCATGGCCGGGAACGTCTTCCTCAACATCATCCCCGCGCACCGCGAACTCGTCGCCGCGAAGAAGGTCGGGCGGGAGCCCGACCCGGCGCCGGGTCTCGAGGCGAAGCAGCGCTCCGTCCACAACAACTACCTGACGCTTCCGGTCGTCTTCACGATGATCTCGAACCACTTCCCGTTCCTGTACGGGCACGCTCGCTCGTGGCTCGTCCTCGTCGTCATGATGGGGATCGGCGCCTGGCTTCGGCACTTCTTCAACCTGCGCCACCGGGGAAAGACGGTGCTCGCGATCCCGGCGACGGCCGCCGTCGCGGCGGCGGCGCTCGCCGTTGCGATCCGTCCCGCGGGTGAAGGGGGGCCGGGCGCCGGTGAGCGGCGGGTCGACTTCTCGCAGGTGGGGGCGATCGTCGCGGAGCGGTGCGCACCGTGCCACTCGGCGACGCCGACGAGGGCGTCCGCGCCGCCGAAGGGAATCGTGCTCGACACCCCCTCCCAAATCGCCGCGCGCGCGAGCGAGATCGAAGAGCAGGCGGTGGCGACGAAGGCGATGCCTCCTGGGAACGTGACGGGGATCACCGACGAGGAGCGGGACCTGCTCGCTGCCTGGATCCGCCAGGGAGCGAAGGTCCGGTGACGCGTCGCCGCCACCGATCGTGCGCGATCGCAACGAGCTCGTCGAGCCCGGTCTCGAGCTCCTCGTCCCGGGCACGGGTGAGGCGCTCCTCGAGCAGAGGCACGATCTCGGCCTTGGGGCGGCGGTTCACGAAGACGAGGAACCGGAACCCGAACCTGTCCTCGTAGACCTGGTTCAGGGATGCGAGCCGGCCAAGCGTCTCGGGATCGTCGTCCGCGCCCTGCTCGGCGGCCGACCGACCGGAGAGGCCGGGGGCGCCGATCGGCGGGTGCGCGTTCAGCGCCTCGATCTGGGCGTCTTCGGGGAGATCGCGCAGGACGTTTCGTGCGCTCCCGATCGGATCGTCGCGCGCCGCGAGCGCCTCGACGAAGCGCGTGCGGCCGCCGAAGAGGTCGGCAAGCTCCTCGACGCTCAGCTGCCGCGGTAGATCGTGCACGAGTAGGACGCGAGGAGGAGCGGAACGTGGTAGTGCCCGCCCGCGAGTTCGAGCTCGAGCTCCACGCGGCGAAAGAAGGAGGAAGGCGGGTGGAACACGAGCCGATAGACGCCCGGCTCGACCTCGGCGAGCGCCCGGATGCGGCCGTCCTCGTCAGTCTCGGCATGGGCGACGAGCGCCTCGCCGTCCAGGAGCTCGACCCGGACGCCGCTCGCTGGCCGCCCGTGCTCGGTGTCGAGGACGTGCGTCGACAGAGAGGCGCTCACGCTGCGAATCTCCGCGCCTGGGCGCGGTGCTCGCGGGCGATCTCCTCCTCGTCGGCCCGGACGAGGCGCCCCTGACGGACGGCCTCCTCGCCGCCGACGTAGAGCCGCTCGACACGGTGCGGGCCGGTGAGGACGAGCGCGGCGACGGGGTCGTCGGCGCCGCCGAACTCGAGCCCGTCCGTGCGCCAGACGGCAACGTCGGCGCAGTTTCCCGGCTCGAGGGAACCGAGGTCGTCGCGCCCGAGGACGGCCGCACCGCCGCGCGTGGCGAGCCGGAGCGCGTCCCTCGCCGTGAGGGCGCCGGCTCCGCCTCGCCCCCTGGCGACGAGCAGCGCCTGCTTCACCTCGAGGAAGAGATCTCCGCGCTCGTTCGACGCCGAGCCGTCGACCCCGAGGCCGACCGGCACGCCGGCAGCGAGCATCCGGCGGACGGGTGCGACGCCGGCTCCGAGCCGCAGGTTCGAGGTCGGGCAGTGCGCCACCCCCGCCCCCACGGCGGCGAACGCGTCGACGTCCTCGTCGGAGAGGTGGACGCAGTGGGCACACCAGACGTCCTCGGCGAGCCAGCCCACCTGCTCGAGGTACTCCACCGGCCGGCAGCCGAAGATCCCTCGGCAGTACTCCTCCTCCTCGACCGTCTCGGCCAGATGGGTGTGGAGTCGCAGGCCGAGCCGCCGCGCCAGCTCGGCCGACTCGGTCATCAAACGCTTCGTGACCGAGAAGGGCGAGCACGGCGCGACCGCGACCTGTGTCCAGGCGCCGCGTTCCGGCTCGTGGAGGACGGCGAGACCCTCCGTGTCGGTGAGCGCCTCGTCTCCGTCCTCGACGAGCGAGTCGGGAGGAAGGCCTCCCTGCGATTCGCCGAGGTCCATGGAGCCGCGGGAGGCGACGATCCGAACGCCGAGCTCACGCGCCGCCTGGATCTCCGCCTCGACGAGACCCGAGCGACCGCGCGGAAACACGTAGTGGTGGTCGAAGGCGGTCGTGCAGCCGGAGAGCGCGAGCTCAGCGAGGCCCGCTCGGGCGGCCGCGTACTCGGACTCGGCGTCGATCCGGCCCCAGACGGGATAGAGCGTCTTGAGCCAGGTGAAGAGGTCGGCCTCCTGCGCCCGCGTCCGCGTGAGCGTCTGGTAGAGGTGGTGGTGCGCGTTCACGAGGCCGGGCGTCGCGAGCGCGCCTCGGAGATCGACGACCTCGTCTGCCGACGGTAGTTCGCCGGCGCCGACTGCCTCCACGAAGCCGTCCGTGCAGAGGATCCAGCCGCGCTCGTGCTCCGTCCCGGCGTCGTCCATCGTGACGACATAGCCGTTTCGAAGCAACGTCTTCACGGTCTCCTCGCGAGCGCAGCGACGGGACTAGCCCTCCTTCGCGGGGGATGCGACACCATCTTCCGCGGCGCCGAGGGGGACGAGCTGGAAGCGGTCGACGTCGACAAGCCCTTGGTCGGTGATCTTGAGCTTGGGGATCACGGAGAGAGCGAGGAAGGCGAGCGTCTGGAAGGGAGACTCGAGTCGGCAGCCGAGCTCCCGCGCCGCCTCCACGCAGGCGCGGCTTCCGGCGACGACGTCCGGGAGCGCGGCGGTCGAGAGGAGGCCCGCGACCGGGAGCGCGAGCTCGGCGCGGACGCCGCCCGAGTCGACGACGACGACGCCGCCGCCCGTCTCGGCGAGGCGACGGACGGCACGCCGCATGTCGTGGTCGCTCATCCCGACGACGACGATGTTGTGTGCGTCGTGGGCGACGGTGGACGCAAGAGCGCCGCGCTCGAGCCCGAAACCCCGGACGAAGCCTCGTCCGATCCGCCCCGTTGCGAGATGGCGCTCGACGACGGCGATCTTGGCCAGGTCGCGTCCCGGATCGGCGACGGCATGCCCGTCGACCACCGTCGGCTCCTCGACGAGCGAGTCGGTCACGATCTGGCCGTCGACGATCCCGATCACGTGCGCAGGGCCTCCGTGCCACGGGATCGCAAACGCGCTCGAGCCGACGCTTCGCACGCGGACCGTGTGCTTCACCCACTCGGGAACGGCGGGACGCGCGATCTCGCCGACCCGCCGACCCGCCTTGAGGACGAGCTCCGGCTCGAACCGCTCGAGGTCGGGGAGGAGGAGCACGTCGGCCTGGTAGCCGGGCGCAATCGCCCCGACATGGCCGAGGCCGTGCCAGAGGGCGCCGTTCAGGGAGGCGACGACGAGCGCGTCCTCGGCGCGAACCCCCTCCGCGACCGCCTCGCGCACCATCGAGTTGACGTGACCTTCCTCGGCGACGTGCTCAGGCTCGCGGTCGTCGGTGCAAAAGGCGATTCGGTGAGGCCCGTACTCGCGGATGAGCGGGACGAGCTCCTTCAGGTTCCGGGCCGCCGACGCCTCCCGGACGAGGAGCCACATCCCGGCCCGGAGCCGCTCGCGTCCTTCCTCGAGCGTGTACGCCTCGTGGTCGGAGCGGATGCCCGCCGCGGCGTAGGCGTTCAGGGACTTTCCGAGCACGCCGGGCGCGTGGCCGTCGACGTGGCCCGCCCCTTGGAGGGCAAGCTTCGCGAGCTCGCTCGGCGCCCCTTCGATAACGCCCGGGAAGTTCATCATCTCGGCGAGGCCGATCACGCGCCGACGGCGGAGGAGGCCCTCGAGATCGCCGGGCGAGAGCGCCCGGCGCGGCGACTCGAACCCGGAGGCGGGGACGCACGACGAGGCCATGAACCAGACGTCGAGCGGGATCCCGTCGCACGCGTCGAGGAGCCAGTGCACCCCGTCCGTCCCGAGCACGTTCGCGATCTCGTGCGGGTCGACGACGACGGTCGTCGTGCCGAGCGGGAGGACGAGCCGGGCGAACTCGTCGACGAGGAGCTTCGTGGACTCGAGGTGCATGTGCGCGTCGACGAAGCCGGGAACGACGTAGCGCCCCGACGCGTCCACCTTCTCGGCGCCCTCGTACTCGCCGAGGCCCGCGACGTAGCCGTCCGCGATCGCCACGTCCGTCTCGAGCCACTCCTGCGTGAAGACACAGAAGACGCGCCCGCCGCGGACGACGAGGTCGGCGCGCTCTTCGCCGCGCGCCACCGCCAGGCGCCGCGTGAGGTTCGTCATCGCGCCCTAGCGTATTACCCTTGCCTTCGTGGACGCGCTCACGCCGCGAACGCTCGACGAGGCGCTGCATCGTCGCTCGGAGGTTCCGGATGCGCTCGCGATCCAGGGCGGGACGGACGTCATGGTCGAGCTCAACTTCGACCGGGCGCGGCCCCCCGCGCTCCTCAACCTGAACGAGGTGGGCGAGCTCCGCGGATGGTCGCGCGAAAACGGGACGCTTCGGCTCGGCGCCGCCCTCACCTACAGCGAGTGCCGTCGAGAGCTCGGCGAGCTCCTCCCCGCCCTCGCCGAGGCGTCGCGTACGGTCGGGTCGCCCCAGATCCAAAACCGCGGCACCATCGGGGGGAACCTCGGGACGGCGTCGCCGGCCGGGGACGCCTTGCCGCCGCTCCTCGTCGCGGGAGCCGAGGTTCTCCTCGCTACGCCGCGCGCCGAGCGCTCGCTTGCGCTCGCGGACTTCCTCGTCGGGCCGAAGCGAAACGCGCTCGCCGACGACGAGCTGATCCTCGGCGTCCGCGTTCCCGCCGCCTCCGGCCCGCAGACGTTCATGAAGGTCGGGCCGCGGAACGCGATGGTGATCGCCGTCGTCTCCCTCGCGCTCGCGGTCGACCGGGAGCGGGGCGAGATCCGCGCCGCCTACGGATCGGCGGGTCCGGTGCCGAAGCTCGTGACGGCGCCGCTCTCGGAGCGGGACGGCTTTCCCGAGCGCGTGTCCGAGGCTGCGAAGCCGATCGACGACGTTCGCGGGACCTCGGCGTACCGCCGCCACGCGCTTCGCGTCCTCACGCGGCGGGCGCTGGAGCGCTGCCTCACGTGAAGATCGCTCTCACCGTGAACGGCGAGCGGCGGGAGGCGGATGTCTGGGGCGGCGAGAGCCTCCTCTTCGCGCTTCGGGAGCGGCTCGGGCTTCCCGGCTCGAAGAACGCGTGCGAGCAGGGTGAGTGCGGCTCGTGCACGGTCTGGCTCGACGGTACGCTCGTCTGCGCCTGCCTCGTTCTCGCCGCCCAGGCCGACGGCCACGAGGTCGTGACGGTCGAGGGCCTCGGGCGCGGGCAGGACCTCCACCGCGTCCAGGAGGCCTTCCTCGAGACCGGCGCCGTCCAGTGCGGCTTCTGCACGCCGGGGCTCGTCGTCGCGGCCGCCGATCTCCTCGCCCGAACGCCGGATCCGTCCGACGACGAGATCCGCGAGGCGCTCTCCGGCAACCTCTGCCGGTGCACCGGCTACGCGAAGATCTTCGACGCCGTCCGCCTCGCGGCGTCGGCATGAGCGCGCAGGTCCGTACGCCCGCGGTCGGCCGCGTCGGGGAGAGCGTTCGCCGGGTCGACGGGATCCCGAAGGTGACGGGCGAGTTCGCCTACTCGAGCGACCTCTGGGCGGCCGGGATGCTCTGGGGTCGGACGGTGCGAAGCCCGCATGCCCACGCCCGCATCGTCGCGATCGACGCTTCCGACGCGCTCGTGATGCCCGGCGTCCACGCCGTTCTCACGCACGAGGACGTCCCGGGCAAGAAGCTCTACGGACTCGAGTTCGCCGACCAGCCCGTGCTCGCGATCAACCGTGTCCGCTACTTCGGCGAGCCGGTCGCGCTTGTCGCCGCCGAGGAGCCCGAGCAGGCGCGCCGCGCAGCCGAGAACGTCCGCGTCGAGTACGAGCCGCTCGAGCCCGTCGTCGACATGGAGAAGGCGCTCGAGATGGACGACCTCCACCCGGAGCGCCCGACCGAGGAAGCCGGGTACTTCCACGACCCCCGCCCGAACGTCGTCCGCACGATCGTGATCCGCCACGGCGACCCGGAGGCGACGGGCGACGTCTCGGTGGAGGGCTACTACGAGCTCGGGATACAGGATCAGGCGTTTCTCGGTCCCGAGTCAGGCCTGGCCGTCCCGGACGGGGAGGGCGGGGTCGACGTCTACGTGGCGACGCAATGGCTCCATGTCGACCGGGCGCAGGTCGCGCCCTGCCTCGGCCTCCGGCCGGAGCAGGTCCGCATCCACCTAGCCGGCGTCGGCGGCGCGTTCGGGGGACGAGAGGACCTCTCGATGCAGATCCACGGCGCGCTTCTCGCCCTGCACACCGCCCGCCCCGTCAAGATCGTCTACGGCCGCGACGAGTCGTTCGTGGGTCATGTCCACCGCCACCCGGCGCGGATCTGGATGGAGCACCGGGGGAACCGAGACGGGAAGCTCGTCTGCGTTCGCGCGCGGATCCTTCTCGACGGCGGCGCGTACGCGTCGAGCTCCACGGCCGTGACGTCGAACGCCGCCTCGTTCGCCTGCGGCCCCTATGCGGTCGCGAACGCGCTCGTCGAGGCGACGAGTGCGTACACGAACAACCCGCCGTGCGGCGCGATGCGCGGCTTCGGCGCGGTCCAGGTCTGCTTCGCGCACGAGGCGCAGATGGACAAGCTCGCCCGGGAGCTTGGGATCGATCCGGTCGAGCTCCGTCTCCGGAACGCGCTTGCGCCCGGCGACGTCCTCCCGAACGGCCAGCGCGTCCCGGGCTCGCTCCCCGTCGCGGAGGTGATCGAGCGCTGCGCCGCCCTCCCCGTCCCGGAGGCGGAGGAGCTCCCCCGCGACCCGCTTCGGCTCCCCGGCGGCTCTGGCAACACGACGCGGGGCGAAGGCGTCCGGCGCGGCGTCGGCTTCGCGGTCGGCTTCAAGAACGTCTGCTACTCGCACGGCTTCGACGACTACTGCTCGGCCCGCGTCCGCCTCTTCAGCGGGAGGGACGGGGAGCTCTCGGCCGAAGTCCACTGCGCGGCGGCCGAGGTAGGCCAGGGCGTGACGAACGTCGTCCTCCAGGTCGCGCGGACGGAGCTCGAGCTCGACGACGTCCGCCTCGCCCCGCACACGACCGCCTCCGTCGACTCGGCCGGCTCGTCGTCGGCGTCGCGGATGACCTGGATGGCGTCGGGGGCCGTCCAGGCGGCGTGCCGCGCCGCGCGCGAGGAGCTCGCGCGACGGGGCGGCTCGCTGGCGGGGAACGCCGAGGTCGACGTCGAGCGCGTCTACCGCCATCCGCAGACGTGGCCGCTCGCTCCGGACAGCGGGCAGGTGCAGGGGGAGCGCGCTCACGTCGCCTTCATCTGCTCGGCGATGCGGGCCGTCGTCGAGGTCGACACCGAGCTCGGTCTCACGCGCGTCGTCTGGATCGGGACGGCCCAGGACGTCGGTCGCGCCCTGAACCCGCAGGCCGTCCACGGCCAGATCGAGGGAGGAACGGCGCAGGGGCTCGGGCTCGCGCTCATGGAGGAGATCCAGACGCGCGACGGCCTGATCACGAACGCGAGCTTCACCGACTACTTGCTCCCGACGACGCTCGACATGCCGCCGGTCGCATCGGAGCTCGTCGAGGACCCCGACCCCGACGCTCCCTACGGCGTGAAAGGAGTCGGCGAGCCCCCGACCGTCGTCGCGACGGCCGCCGTCGTCGCCGCGCTTCGCGACGCGAGCGGTCGCGAGCTCAACCGCGCCCCCGTGCGACCCGACGACATCGTCGGGATCACGAGCGAACGAGCGTAAGCGCCGAGCCGAGCGCAAGGAGGACGAGCCCGAGGATTCGAAGCGGGCTGAGCCCGATCCGCTCGAGCCCGAAGAGCCCGAAACGGTCGATCACCGCCGCCGCGATCAGGTTCCCGGCGATCACGAGCGAGACGGTCGTCGTCGTTCCGATCCGGGGCGGCGAGAGGGCGATCGCGAAGACGATGAAACCGCTCATGACCCCGCCCAGCCACATCCACGCGGGCACGCGAAAGCCGTCGCCCAGTGCCGAGGCTGTCTGGCGGACGGCGAGCAGGACGGCGAGCGCGAGCACCGTCGTAACGAGGCTCGAGAACGCGACGGCCTCGATGACGCCGATCCGCTCGCCGAAGCGCCCCATGACGGCCGCCTGCAGACCGCCCCCGAGTCCCGCCACCACGCACACGAGCACGGCAAGCGCGCTTCCCGTCCCCACGAGTCCTCCTTTCCCGAGAGACGCGGGCGAAGCTATACGCTCCTGCGCGTCGATGAGGCGGGAGCCCGCATGAGCGAGCCGGCGCGGCCGGAAGCCGTCGACCCCGCCCGGCTCGGCTTCGAGAAGCTCGTCTACGAAAAGGCGTCGCCCCGGGCGACGATCACGCTCAATCGGCCGGAGATCCTGAACGCGTTCGACTTCCAGATGCTTCGCGAACTCGCGCGCGCCTGCGAGGACGCCTCCTACGACGACTCGATCCGCGTCGTCGTCTTGACCGGGGCGGGCCGCGCGTTCTGCGTCGGCGCCGATCTGAAGTCGTGGGCGGACGAGTACCTCGGAAAGCCGAACGAGTACTGGAAATGGTTCGGGGCGTTCAAGGACGCGCACGACCGTCTCCGCGAGATCGGCAAGCCGACGGTCGCCCGCATCAACGGGATCTGCGTCGGCGGCGGGAACGAGCTCCAGATGGCCTGCGACCTCGCCGTGATGGTCGAGGGCGCCTTCATCCGCCACGTCGGCCCCGAGCACGGGTCCGTGCCGGCCGGCGGCGCGACCCAATGGCTCGCCCTCTTCGTCGGCGACCGTCGGGCGCGGGAGATCGTCCTCATGTGCGAGGAGATCCCGGCCGGAAAGGCGGAGGAGTGGGGGCTCGTGAACTGGGTCGTTCCGCCCGCCGACCTCGACGGGAAGGTCGACGCCGTCGTCGAGAACCTCGTCCGGAAGCTCCCGCAGACGACCCGCTACGCCAAGCAGCACCTGAACTTCTGGAAGGACCTCGCCTGGCACGAGACGATCAACCACGCGCGCGACTGGCTCGCGCTCTCGATGGCCACGGAGGAGCCGCAGGCGGCGGTGCGCCGGTTCGTCGAGAAGCGTGGCCCGTAGGTCCGGCAGGTGGCCCGGGTGAGCGGCGACGCTCTTGTCCTCGTCGAGCGGGAGGAACCGATTGCGGTCGTCACGCTCAACCGGCCCAACCAGCTGAACGCGCTCTCCGAGCCGCTCATGGAGGAGCTCGTCGAGCGTCTCCTCGCGCTCGACCGCGACGCGGCCATCCGGTGCATCGTGCTCGCGGGCTCGGAGCGCGCCTTCGCCGCCGGTGCCGACATCGCCGAGCTCGCCAAGGCGAGCCCAGTGGAGCTGCTGTACGCGCGCCGGGTCGAACGCTGGGACGCGATCCGGCGGCTTCGGACGCCGCTCGTGGCCGCGGTGTCGGGGTTTTGCCTCGGCGGCGGGAACGAGCTCGCCATGAGCGCCGATCTCGTCGTCGCCTCGGAGACGGCGCGCTTCGGCCAGCCGGAGACCGGGCTCGGGATCATTCCCGGCGCGGGCGGGACGCAGCGGCTGACGCGCGCGATCGGGAAGTCGAAGACGATGGACGTGATCCTCACCGGGCGCTTCCTCGACGCGCGTGAGGCCGAGCGCGCCGGCCTCGTCGCGCTCGGATCGATCGCGTACCACTGTCTGATGGTGAGCGCCGGCGTCGCGGGCGACTTCAACGCGGCACTCGTCTACGGCTGGCGCGCGTTCGAGGGGGCGGCGGGCGACCCGGCGCGCGAGGCCGAGATGCTGATCAACGTGTCGCAGTTCCTCTACG
>JALZFU010000413.1 GCA_030861385.1 Actinomycetota bacterium | reverse complement strand
GACGAGCGAGCCGTGCCCGGTTCGGGCGACCTCGCGCAGGAACCCGCGCGCGGTCAGGAACGTCGCCGTCAGGTTCGCGTCGAGGGTCGCGCGCCAGCGCTCGAGGGGAAGCTCCCACACGGGAACGTCGTCCTCGGGCCAAATCCCGGCGACGGCCGCGCACGCGTCGAGCCCGCCGAGGGCATCGCGCGCCGCGCCGAAGGCGCGCTCGACGTCGCCTTCCCGGGTGAGGTCGCCCTGGACGACGACGGAGCCGCGGAGCTCGGCGGCGAGTGCCGTCGCGCGGTCGCGGCCACGGTGGAAATGGATCGCGACTCGCGCCCCCTCGGCGGCGAACGCGCGGGCGGTCGCCGCCCCGATACCGCCCGAGCCGCCCGTCACGAGAACTCGCTTGCCGCCGAGACCGCTTTCCACCCGTAGCCGGGTACCCGCCTCCTTCGGTTTGACGCTCCTCGGGCCGGGAAACGTCGCGTCGTGACCGCCGTCATCGTCGTCCTCGTCCTGACCGGGATCGCGACGGGCCTCATCGCCGTTCTCGGCGCCGGTCTCTTCGCCCTCATCATCATTCCGATCGGCCTCGGAATCGCGATCTGGCTCGCGCTCGCCGGCGGCTCACGGACCGGCCCCCGCGACGTGGCGCGGCGCGAGGCGCCTCAGGGCGAGTTCCTCGGGCCGGGCGGCCCGGACGATCCCGACCGATAGCGGCGGCGTCGGCGTTTCGCCGGACGGTCGCGTACCGTTCATCGGGTGATGTCCCGCTCCGAGCAGTCCCCGCGGGGGCGCCGCGCCCTCGTGACCGGCGGAGCCGGGTTCATCGGCTCGCACGTCGCCGATTCGCTCCTCGCGCGCGATTGGGCCGTGCTCGTCGTCGACGACCTCTCGACGGGCGCGGAGGCGAACGTCCCCGAGGACGCCGAGCTGGAAGCGCTCGACATCGCGGACGCGGCGCGGCTTCGTCACGTCGTCGAGACGTTCCGCCCGACTGTCGTCTGCCACCTCGCGGCCCAGTCGAGCGTGACCGTCTCCGTCCGGGAGCCCGAGCGGGACTTCGCGTCCAACGTCCGCGGGACCTTCAACGTCGCCGAGTCGACGAAGGACGTCGGAGGGTTCGTCGTCTTCGCTTCGACGGGGGGAGCGCTCTACGGCGACCGCGCGCCCGTTCCGACATCCGAGGCCTATCCACCGGAGCCGCTCTCCCCGTACGGCGCGTCGAAGCTCGCCGGCGAGGCATACGTCGCAACGTGGGGGCGCTTCCACGAGCGGCCAAACGTCGCCCTCCGACTCGGGAACGTCTACGGGCCGCGGCAGAGCGCGCACGGCGAGGCGGGCGTCGTCGCGATCTTCAGCGACCGCCTCGCGCGCGGCGAGGCGCCGACCGTCTTCGGCGAGGGCAAGCCGACGCGCGACTACGTGCACGTGCACGACGTCGCGGCCGCGTTCGTCCTCGCCGCCGAGCAGGGCCGCGGCGGGACGTTCAACGTCGGCTGGGGCCGGGAGGTCGACGTCCTTCGCCTGCTCGCCGAGCTGCAGCAGGCGGCGGGGACGACGATCGAGCCGCGCTTCGAGCGGCTGCGCCCCGGCGAGCTCGAGCGAAGCGCGCTCGACTCGTCCTCCATCCGCGCCTCCCTCGGCTGGGAGCCGCGCGTCGAGCTCGCCGACGGCCTCCGGGAGACCTACCGCTGGTACGCGGGGACGAACGTCACGGAGCCGACGCCCGGCGCCTGATGCCGGCGTCGCTACCCGGCGCCGCGGATCGGGGTCGTTACCCGCAGCCGATGCGGCGCATGCCGAAGGGGTTGAAGAACCGGTCGCGGGCCGGGGCGAGCGAGAAGGGCACCGATCTCGCCGCGCCGACGCGCGCGCGGAGAAAGCCGCGCCTCCAGGGCCGCCGGTAGCGCTCGGAGAAGATGCCGTGCTCGTCCGTGACGAGCTTCGCGACCCGTCGCCACCCGAACGCGCTCCTGCGCTCGACGGCCACCGAGCCCGGCTCCGACCACGGCGTCCGTCCCCAAACGGAGATCCGACCGTGTCGCCTGAACGCGACGAACGGGAAGCGGAACGCGGCGAGGGCGCGCTTCGGCCTCGCCCGCGCCGGCTCGAGCGCGTGGAAATAGAGACCGGACTGGTACGGGCTTCCGCATCTGCCGGTCCACTTGGTGTCCACGAGCTGCTGCCAGACGACGAGCGACACACCCGCCTTCCACATCCGGTAGACGGCCTCGGAGACCCAACGCGCGTGGAGCGCGGAAGGGATGCCCTCGGGATCGGGCGGCCTCGAGTCCCAGCTGAACTCGTCGACCCAGAACGGGACCGATCCGCTCGACGCGATCGTTCCCTGGCGCACCGCTGCTCGCAGGACGCGGCCCATCTCTCGGAGGTCGCCGAGGGAGACGTCGTCGGCGCGCTTGGCGTGACGCGTGGGCCCGCCGTACGTGTACGGGTGATGTCCCCACACGTCGAAGCCGACAGGGCCGCAGTCCGGCTTCGCGGTCAGGTCGTGGCCGAGGCAGAGGAGCTCGCGCATGAAGAGGAGCGGGGCCGTGTTCTTGCGGTGCGCGAACGGGCCAGTCCCGCCGGCGATGACGACGTTGGACGGGTTGACCGCGTGCACCGCGTCGGCGAAGTTGTTGACCATCGAGCGGTACAGGGCTGGCGACAGGAGCCGGTCCTCTTCACGCTCGCCCCGCAGGTAGTAGGTCAAGTTCGGCTCGTTCCAGACCTGCCAATGGCGGACGCCAGTCGGAGGCCCCGGGTACGGGTGGTCGACCGGGTTACCGGGAACCGGCGGGCTGTACCGGAGCGCGGCGGCGCGGGCGAAGAGCGCGAGCTCCGTCGCGTTCGGGCGCGCCCAGTTCGAATCGTCCATCGCCCAGCGAGGCGCTGCATAGACCATGGCGATGGGCACGAGGCCGTGTGCGAGGGCCAGGTTCACCTCGGCGTCGAAGCGGGACCAGTCGTACGCGGGGTCGTCGGGATCCGCGGGTCGGGTCGGCCGCTCCGGTGCAACGGCCGCCCAGCGGAGGCCGATCTTGACGTAGCTCGCGCCCGCTCGGCGGATCCGTAAGTAGGTCGCATCGTCGAGGGAGCTCCCGTTCATGAGCCCGGTGT
>JALZFU010000386.1 GCA_030861385.1 Actinomycetota bacterium | reverse complement strand
CTCGACGGCCGCTCGCTCGCGACCTCCGCGGGCGGCGCGGCCGCATCGCCCCGCGTCTCGTCCCCCGGCGCGGGCTCGGCGGCGAGGCGCAGGCAGGTCCGCAGGTCGTAGAAGATGAGGCCGATCGTCGGGTGGGAAGTGGTGACGGCGACGATGATCCAATCACGCTCCCGAACGACGAAGACCGCACCCTGGCGCGTTTCGGCCACGAGCTGCGTCAGCTGCGCGCGGTCGCCGGCAGCGGACTCGCTCGCCCGAAGCAGCGTGAGCGCGCCCTCCGCCACCCGCTCGACCTTGGAGCCGGCGCCGCTGGCGGCGAGGACGCGCCCGTCCGCGTCGGCGAGGACGGCGCTCTCGGTCTGCGACGAGACCTCAGTCAGGTCGGCGAGCGCCTGGGCCGCGTCCATGGCGGCGGAACCTAACACGCGAATGATTCCGACCAGCGGGGCGCGTCTCCATCGCGGCTGACGGGCCTACTTCGGGCGCACGCGAGCTGACGGCCCACTTCGAACGCGCGGGTAACGCGTCCACCTCCCGGCGTGCCATGCGACAAACGGGCGCAATACGTTTGTCGGCGAACGAAAGAGGGTTTCGACGAGAGGCGGCGTACCTCCCGCGCAAGAGGCCGGGAAGCGCCCCCCGCGAAGCCGCAGCGCGGGGCGTGTCGCTCCCGGCCTCCTGCGTCTCGCATCCGAGGTGACACGAGCGACCTCGAGTGCGGTCGTCTGGAATCGGAGCGAGCGCGGTGGCCGGGTTCCCGCGCGCTTCCGCGTGCTAAGAGAAGGCATCGCAACCCGTACGGCAACGCTCGGCCGGAACGTCCGCGTGAACGTCTCCGCGATCGTCGAGAAGTTCGTCGCCGACCGCGGCACGCACCTCGCGGCGATGATCGCGTACTTCGCCGTCCTCGCGTTCGTCCCGCTCCTCTTCCTCGCACTCGCTCTCGTCGGTTTCGCCGGCGAGCCGAGCGAAGGCAGCTACCTCATCGAGCAGCTGCGGCGAAGCTTCCCGGCAGCCTCCGTCGACCGGCTCGTGACCGTCGTGGACGAGGTGCGAGACAGCTCCGCCGAGCTCGGGATCGTCGGCGGCGTCGGGCTCGTCTGGGCGGCGCTCGGCTTCTTCAGCGTCGTCGAGTCGGCCCTGAACGTCGTCTACGGGCGGCCGAACCGCCCGTTCGTGCGGCAGAAGCTCATCGTCCTCGCGCTGACCGCGGCCGCGCTCGTCGTCCTCTTCGTGGCGCTCGTCCTGAGCTCGGTCGGAGTCGGGCTCGCGAAGAACACCGCCTACGTGGGAGGCGCGCTCGCGTACGTGTACGGGATCGCGATCTCGACCGCGCTCCTCCTCGGCTCCGCGTGGTGCATCTACACGCTTCTGACGAACGAGCCGCTCCGCTGGCGCGAGACGCTGCCGGGCGCGCTCTTCGCCGCGTTCGCGCTGGAAGCGAGCTTCCAGCTCCTCCCGCTCTTCGTCCACGCGGCGGCCGGGCTCATCGCCCTCCAGGCCTTCGGCGGGCTCGCGCTCCTTCTCTTCTGGATCTACCTGATGGCCAACGCCGTCGTCCTGGGCGCCGAGATCAACTGGTGGCTCGCGCGCGGCCGGCTGGCTCCGGCGGAGCCGCGCCGCGTCGCCTAGACGAGCTACCTACCGCTCGCTCAGCGTCGGATCGTCCGAGACGAGCCGCCTCGCGAGCGTCCGGAGCAGCTTCCGCTCGACTTCGGGCGAGCGGCCGACCAGGCTCCAGAACGACTGCCGGGTCAGGACGAAGAAGCGAAGCGGCGTCGTCGCCGTCACCGTCGCCGTCCGCGGCAGATCCTCGAGGAGCGCGATCTCGCCGAAGAAATCCCCGTTCCGAAGCGTCCGGAGCGGCCGCCCGTCGCGCGTCACCTCGACCTCCCCGTCGATGATGACGAAGAACTCCATGGCCGGCTCGCCCTCGCGGCAGAGCACCTTGCCCGCATCCACCTCGAGGTCCTCGGTCCCCTTCGCGAGGCTCTCGAGCTCGTCCTTCGAGAGGTCGGCGAAGAGCGGTGCCCGGCGGAGCGACTCGACTTTTGTATCGTGCGTGAAGAGCACCGCGCGAAGCCTACAACGCCTGCGAGCGGGCCCGAAAAAGAGCGGCGAGCGCGCGGGCCGCACGCGCTCTGTGGCTGTTCTCGGCCTTCCAAGCGTCGCCGAGTTCGGCGACAGTTCGCGACTGCCCCGCCGGCACGAACACCGGGTCGTAGCCGAAGCCGCCCTCCCCACGCGGCGCTCCCGCGATCGCGCCCTCGAGCGTCCCACTGCCCCGCAGCTCCTCGGCGCCGGGCCCGAGGCAGACGAGCTCGCAGACGTAGCGCGCCGTCCGCGAGGCAGCGGGCACTCCCTCGAGCTCGCGGAGCAGCTTCGCCACGTTCTCCCGATCGGAGGCGTGCTCTCCCGCATATCGGGCGGAGCGGATCCCGGGCCGGCGGCCCAGCGCGTCCACCTCGAGCCCGGAGTCCTCGCCGACGACCCACGCGCTCGCGCCGGACCGCCCGCTCCCGAACTCGGCTTTCGCCCGGGCGTTCTCGTAGAACGTCTCGCCCGTCTCCTCGGGGAGGGGACCGCCGGACAGAAGCTCGACCGTCCAGCCGGGCAGAGCCGCTCGAAGCTCACGCGCCTTGTGCACGTTCCGCGAAACCAGCGTGAGGGTCAGCCGGTCCAGCGGACGGCGAGGACTTCCTCGAGCCGCGAGAGGGCGTCGGCGACCTCGGCCGACGCGGCTCCCAAGGGGAGGTCGAGCTCGAGTCGGAGCTGACGCCGGTCCTCCTCGTCGCCCAGCTCGATCCGGTTGACACGCGCCCGCCGCTCCTCGAGCGCGTCGAGGACGTGGCCCACCGGCTTCCCGAGGCCGAGGTCGACCTCGAGGACGCGCCCCTCGCGGCGAAGGCGTCGGACGAGCGGCCCGCCCTCGAACCAGCGCACGGGGCCGAGGCCGATGAGGACGATCCCCGTGGCGACGAGCGCGGCCGAGTAGTAGCCCGCTCCCGCCGCCATGCCGATCGCGGCGACGACCCAGAGGCCGGCCGCGGTCGTAAGGCCGCGAATCGAGAGCCCTTGGCGGATGATCGCACCCGCGCCGAGGAACCCGATCCCGGTCACGATCTGGGCCGCGACGCGCGTCGGGTCGAGCACCGTCCCGCCCTGCCGGCTGAAGACGAAGTCCGACCAGGCGTACGCGGAGACGATCGTGAAAAGGGCGGAGCCGATCCCGACGAGCATGTGCGTCCGAAGCCCGGCGGCCCGCTCCCGAAGCTCGCGTTCGAGCCCGATCAGCCC
>JALZFU010000365.1 GCA_030861385.1 Actinomycetota bacterium | reverse complement strand
GTCGCCGCCTCGAGCACCGCGACGACGCGCCGGCCGGCGACGCCGTCCGTTTCCGGTGCTGCCCCCGAGAGGCAGCAGTCGACGAAGTGCGCGACCTGCTCCTTGAGCGGCTCGGCCGCGGCGACCTTCGGCGCGACGATGTCGCCGTCGCGAATGAGCGCCTTGAACTCGCCGAACTCGGCCCCGCGTGCCGCCTCCGAGACCGACTCGTAGCTCACCCCTCTGTCGAAGATCTTGAGCTTCTCGTCGACCGCGACGTCGTCGAAGACGACCATCCGCTGGTCGCCGACGACCGTTACTCGCCGCACCTTGTACGGATCGAGCCACGAGACGTGCACGGCCGCGATCGCGTCGTCCGTGAAGCCGAGCTGGAGGAAGGCGACGTCCTCGTATCCGTTGCGGAGGAAAGCCTGCCCCATCGCCGCAACGGAAACCGGCTCTCGATCGAGGAGGTAGAAGAGGATGGAGAGGTCGTGCGGGGCGAGGTCCCAGAGCGCGTTCACGTCGTGCCGGATCGGCCCGAGCGCCGTCCGCGCCGTGTGGCAGTAGAGAACGCGGCCGAGCTCGCCGGCCTCGATCCGGCGTCGCATCTCACGCACCGCCGGGTTGAAGATGAAGGTGTGACCGACGAAGAGGACGCGCGCCGCGCGCCGCGCGGCCGCGATCAGCTCATCGCACTCGCCGGTCGTCCGGGCGAGCGGCTTCTCGCAGAGAACGTGCTTCCCCGCCTCGAGCGTCGCGCGCGAGAGCGCGTAATGCGTCGAGGTCGGCGTCGCGATCACGACGGCGTCGACGTCGTCGGCCTCGAAGATGTCGGCGGCGTCGCGGCCGACGCGGATCGACGGGTAGCGCGCCTTCACGAGCGCGATCGCATCGGCGGAGAGGTCGCACGCGGCGACGAGCTCGGCGTCGGTCATCTCCGTGAGGATCCGCGCGTAGTGCGGTCCCCAGTAACCGAGACCGATCAGAGCGACGCGCAGCATGACTCGCGCTTTCTCGTTTGCGGCAACAGAGACGTTTCCTCGCTCGGCGGGGGCGACCAGCCGCCCGGAGCGGCGATTCTACCCAGCTTGCGGCGAAGTCCGCTCGTTTACGGGCGGCGCGGTCCAACCGGCGCGCGGACGGCGAGCGACGCAGCATCCCATGACGCGCTCACCCGCGTCGCGCGAAGAGCGGCGAGCGCGGGTTGAGCGCCTCGGCGCGATCCAGGCTGCGGCGCGCGGCCGCGATGTCGAGCGATTTCGTCTCGAGACGCGCCCTCACGAGCCAGAGGCGCCAGTCCGACCCATCTCGCTCGATCGCCTCGCCGATCCAGCGGCGGGCTGCTTCGAGGTCGCCGATCTCCTCCTCGACGAGCGCGAGCTGGAGGTGCGGCGACGCCGCCCACGGCTCGAGTTTCCTCGCGGCTAGCGCATCGTCGAGTGCGCCGCCGCCGTCGCCTCGGCTCACCGCCTCCTGGCTTGCGCGGATCTTCAACGTGCTGAGGAGCGGGATTGCCTCGGCAGCGACGAGAAGGGGCGCGACGGCGATGACGGCGAGCGCGACCCCGGGCGGGACGAACCGCCGCCGGCGTGCGCGCACTGCGGCGACTCCCCCTGATGGTGCCGTCACCGCTGTTGCCGGTCCCACGAGGAGCCCGAGGAGCGCGAAGGCGACGAGCGAGACGGCCGGGATCTCCCACATCCAGTCCACGCCCGCGCCCAGCGCGTAGGCGAGGAACGCGGCGAGGACCGCGGCGACGAGCGCCCGGTCGTGGTCGCTGCCGCGAAGCCGCCTCGCCCCTGCGACGATCCCGACCCCGAAGATGCCGACGACGAGGAGGAACCCGACGATCCCGAGCTCCCCGAGCATCTCGAGGTAGAGGGAGTGCGCGTCGCGCACGAACGACGCGATCGACCCGTGCTGCGCCCACCACGCCTCGTACGAGCCGGCGCCGTCTCCGACGAGCGGGTGCTCTCGGAACTGATCGAGTGCGGACGCCCACCACTGCCACCGGCCGTTGCCGCTCGGGCTCGTCAAATGGGAACCGATCGGGTCGTCGGTGGCCGCGGCCGAGTCGGAAGGCACCTTCTTGAACTCCTCGAACCGTTGCCGCGGGTCGCTGGCCGCGATCCCGAGGAGCGCGACCGCGACGACGAGCGCGGTCGCCGCCCAGCCGACGCGGGGGCCGACCCGGACGGCGCGTGGAAGGTAGCGCCGGAGGAGCGTGTAGACGAGCCCCGTCGCGACGCACGCGACGAGGACGATGAGCGCGGCCGATCGGCCC
>JALZFU010000345.1 GCA_030861385.1 Actinomycetota bacterium | reverse complement strand
CCCCAGACGTTCACCACGTACGTCGGCTCGCGGCCGTCGTTCAGCTTGCGTCGCAGGCGGCTCGCGTGCGAATCGAGCGTCCGCGTCCGCCCGAGCGACCGAAAGCCCCAGACGTTCCGAAGGAGCTCCTCCTTCCTGAACACGCGCTCGGGCTCCTCGGCCAAGGCGACGAGGAGCTCGTACTCCTTCGCCGAGAGCTGCACCCGCTCCCCGCCCACTCGCACGGTCCGAGAAGCGACGTCGATCGTCAGGTCGTTGACCGAGACGGTCGAGCGCCGCGGGCCGCTCGCCCGCCGCAGGACGGCGCGCATCCGCGCGACGAGCTCCTCGTAGAGGAACGGCTTTCCGAGGTAGTCGTCGCACCCGCGAGCGAAGCCTCGGAGGCGATCGACGGGCTCGCTGCGAGCGCTGACCATGATCACCGGGACGTCACGGTTCCACGACCGGCCCGGCTCGCCCGTCCGGAGACGCCGGCAGACCTCGAACCCGGACGCGTCGGGAAGGACGGCGTCGAGGAGGACGAGGTCCGGCCGCGCGTTCTCGACCAGGTCGAGCGCCTTCCGTCCCTCCTCGGCAGAGACGACCTCGAACCCGTCGTCCGTGAGCTGCTGCTCGAGGAAGGCGCGGATCGGCGCCTCCTGTTCGACCACCAAGACGGCCTCGCCCGCCATGGGCCGAAGCTAGCGCCGCGGGCGGGCGCCGCACAGATGTCCTTTCCCTCGAAACCGTGACAACCGCTCTACACGAGCTTCGACAGTCGTCCCGCGGGGACGCGGGCTCTCGTCGTCGCTTCCCCGCTGAACTACGACTACAGCCGGCCCGACCGGATGACGCCCCAGACGAGCCAGATCGCGAGGAGCGCCGAGAGGCTGAAGCCGATGACCGAGAGGAAGTGGAGCCCCCAGATCCGCGGTCCCGTCTCGGCGAAGATCCCGATCAGGCTCGAGGCGATGCCTCCGCCCACGGCGACGATCGCCACGGTCAGCCGGTTGAAGACGAGGTCGAGCCGGTGGAAGAGCTCGTCGAGGCCCTCGTGGCGGAAGCCAACCTCGATCTGCCCGTCGCGGACCTGCTCGAGCGTGTCGTGGAGCTGGTACGGAGCCTCGAGCACCATGCGGACGTAGTCGGTCCCCTGCTGACGCGCTCGCAGCGCCAGGCGTCGCGGTGTGAAGCGCTCCAGCATGAGCTCGCGCGCGTACGGCTTCGCCACCTCGAACACGTTGAAGTCGGGATAGAGCGCGAGCCCGACCGACCCGAGGGTCGCGATCGCGCGGTCCAGGAGGACGAACCGCGTCGGAAGCTGGAGGTGCATGCGGAAGATCACCGCGAAGACCTCGCGGATGACCTGGATCGGGTCGATCTCGTTCAGCCGCGCGCCGTAGTAGCGGTAGTAGACGTCGCGGATCTCGGCGGTGAACTCCTCCTCGCGGCTCTTGTCGTAGCGGACGCCGAGCGCGGCGAGATCGCGCGGGAGCCGCTCGACGTTCTCGTTCATCACGTCGATGAAGAGACGCGTCGCCTTCGACATGTCCTCGCTGGTCAGCTTGCCGGCCATCCCGAAGTCGATCAGCCCGACCTGACCGGCCTGCTCGAGGACGAGGATGTTCGAGGGGTGCGGGTCGGCGTGGAAGAACCCGTTCCGGAAGATCATCGCCATCCAGGCGTCGGTGATGACGGTCGCGAGTCGGCGTCGCTCCTCCATCGTGTACGACGCGAGGTTTGCGTCCTTGAGCTGGACGCCGTCGAGCCGCTCGAGCGTCAGGATGCGCGCGCTCGAGTACGGCCAGTAGACCCGCGGGACGCGAACGTGCGGGTGGCCGGCGAAGTTCCGGCGGAACTGCTCCGCGTTTCGCGCCTCCATCCGGTAGTCGAGCTCCTGGCGGATCGTCCGCGCGAACTCGTCGACGAGCTGGACGGTGTCGATGAACGCGAGCGCCTTGATGCGGTCGCGAGCGAAGCGCGCCGCCTGGTACATGAGCTCGAGATCGGCCTCGATCTGACGGGGGGCATCGGGACGCTGCACCTTGACGACGACGAGCCGCCCGTTCGGAAGCGTCGCCCGGTGAACTTGCCCGATCGACGCCGCAGCGACGGGATGGCGGTCGAACTCGAGGAAGAGCTGCTCGACGGAGAGGTCGAGGTCCTCCCGGATCACGCGCTCGGCCTCCTCGTAGGGAAACGGGGTGACCGCGTCTTGCAGGTGTCGAAGCTCGAAGACGACGTCAGGCGGCACGACGTCGGGCCGCGTCGACAGGAGCTGGCCAAACTTGACGAACGTCGGCCCGAGCTCGTCCAGCATCGCGCGCAGCCGCTGCCCGCGCGTCGACCCCTCGTCGGTCAGGACCTCGACCTCGCGCTGGCGGCGGCCGAAGCCGTCGAGCCGGCGCGAGTCGAAGACGTAGCCGAAGCCGTGCTTGGCGGCGACCTGGGCGATCTCCGAAAGGCGGCCGAGCTGCCGGACGGCCGGCCGGGTCGTCATGCGCTCCAGTCTAGGCTGCGCGCGGGACCACGGCGGCTACGAGCCGGGCGCCGGCGGACCGGGAAGCGTCGGTTGCGCGCTCTCGAGGAGGCGGAGGCGGTGCTCGACCTGCGACAGCCGAAGCTCGACCTCCTCCCACTCGCGCTGGGTGACGAGCCCGAGCTCCCGCATGACGCCGGAGAGCGCGGACGACGTCCGCTCTCCGAAGCGTAAGGCCTCTCCCCGCCAGCGACCGCTCAGCTCGTCGACGACGGCGCGAGCCTCCGACGGCGCCATCCGGCCGCGGCGCGCAAGCTCGTCCACGAGCTCGTCGGTTCGATCCTTGGTCAGGGCGACGGCGCCGACGCCGGCGAAGAAGAGCTC
>JALZFU010000339.1 GCA_030861385.1 Actinomycetota bacterium | reverse complement strand
CGACGGCTCGAGCGGCGCCACGCGCGAGCCGCCTCGTGAGCGCGCCCCCCGTGGCGCCGTCGCCCCGGGCCGCCGAGGCGCGGGCGACCCCGATCCCCCTCGTCTACTGGTCGCTCTGGATGGCGTCGCTCGCGGTCGCCCTCGTCCTCTTCTACGCGATCCTCACCCCGGTCTGGATGGCGATACGCGCCCTTGCGTGGGCCAGCGAGCATCCGCTCTTTCGCGGCGTGGGGCGCCCGCACCGGCCGCCGACCTCCTAGACGCCCTCGGCGCGGGGAGGAGCCCCTTATTGTGTCTTTTCTGCGCCGCGTGGGAAAATTCGCCCGCAAAATGGCGGCGAAGTACGTCTACGACTTCTCCGAGGGCTCGGAGGTGGGCCGCCACCTGCTGGGCGGCAAGGGCGCGGGCCTTGCCGAGATGACGGCGCTCGGGATTCCAGTTCCGGCCGGTTTCACGGTGACGACCGAGGCGTGCGTCGCCTACATGGGAGCCGACAAGGAGCTCCCGCCGGGGCTCGAGGAGGAGATCGAGGAGCACCTCCGTCGGCTGGAGGAGACGACGGGCAAGCGCTTCGGCGACCGGCGCGACCCGCTTCTCGTATCCGTCCGCTCGGGCGCGGCCGTCTCGATGCCCGGGATGATGGACACGATCCTGAATCTCGGGCTGAACGACGAGGCCGTCGAGGGACTCGCGCGGACGACCGGAAACCCGCGCTTCGCCTACGACGCGTACCGACGCCTCGTCCAGATGTACGGCGACGTCGTCGAAGGAGTCGACGACCGCCGCTTCGAGGACGAGCTCGAGGCGCTCAAGGGGCGGCGAGGCGTGAGCCAGGACGTGGAGCTCTCCGCCGAGGACCTGCGACAGCTCGTCGGCCGCTTCCTGGACGTGTTCCGAGAGGGGACGGGACACGATTTCCCGCAGGATGCGCGCAGGCAGCTCGAGTGCGCCGTCCGGGCCGTCTTCGACTCCTGGGAGACACCGCGGGCGCAGGTCTACCGGCGAGCGAACGACATCCCCGACGACCTGGGCACGGCGGTGAACGTCGTCCAGATGGTCTTCGGCAACAAAGGCGACGACTCAGGGACGGGGGTCTGCTTCACCCGCGATCCCTCGACCGGCGAGCCGGGCATTTGGGGCGAGTTCCTCGTGAACGCGCAGGGAGAGGACGTCGTCGCCGGGATCCGGACGCCGGAGCCCCTGGACCGGATGCGCGACCGGCTTCCGGAGGCGTACGGGGAGCTCGCCGAGACGATCCGCCGCCTCGAGGAGCACTACCGCGAGATGCAGGACATCGAGTTCACGGTCGAGGAGGGGCGGCTCTACATCCTCCAGACCCGTACCGGGAAGCGGACGGCGGTCGCGGCGCTTCGAATCGCGGTCGACCTGGTCGAGGAGGGTCTCATCTCCCGCGAGGAGGCGATCGCTCGCATCGAGGCGGCGCAGCTCGACCAGCTCCTCCACCCGATGATCGACCCCAGCGCCGAGTACGAGGTCGTGGCGCGGGGTCTGAACGCTTCCCCGGGCGCTGCTCAGGGGAGGATCGCGCTCGACGCCGAGACCGCCGAGGCGCGGGGCCGGGCGGGCGACGCCGTCATCCTCGTTCGGCGAGAGACGACGCCGGACGACATCCACGGCCTCATCCATGCGAGAGGCGTCCTGACCGCGCACGGCGGGATGACCTCACATGCCGCGGTCGTCGCGCGGGGGATGGGAAAGCCGTGCGTCGCCGGGTGCGAGACGCTCTCGATCGACACGTCCGCGAGAACGGTCGCGATCGCGGGGCAGGAGCTTCGCGAGGGCGACGTGATCACGATCGACGGCGGCGCCGGCCACGTCATCCTCGAGCCCGTCGAGCTTGTCCCGCCGCAGATCAACGCGGACTTCCAGACGATCCTCGGCTGGGCCGACGACGTCCGGCGTCTGCGCGTCCGCGCGAACGCGGACACGCCCGAGGACGCGGCGAAGGCGCGCGAGTTCGGCGCGGAGGGGATCGGCCTCTGCAGGACGGAGCACATGTTCATGGCCGAGGACCGCCTCCCGGTCGTTCGCGCGATGATCCTCGCCTCGTCGGACGAGGAGCGCCGCGCCGCGCTCGCCGGGCTCCTGCCGCTCCAGCAGAACGACTTCCAGCGCATCTTCGAGGCGATGGCGGGGCTTCCGGTCACGATTCGGCTGCTCGACCCGCCGCTCCACGAGTTCCTGCCGCCGCTCGAGGAAGCCGAGTCGCCCGAGATGGAGAAGCGGATCCGCGCGCTTCACGAGGCGAACCCGATGCTCGGGACGCGGGGCTGCCGGCTCGGCCTCATGTACCCGGAGATCTACGCGATGCAGGTGCAGGCCATCATCCGCGCCGCGCTCGCGGTCGAGGAGGAGACCGGCAACGCGCCGCTCGTCGAGATCATGCACCCGCTCGTCGGCTTCGCCGAGGAGCTGCGACGCCTCCGCGAGCTGACGCTCGACACCGCTTCGGCGGAGCTCGAACAGGCCTCGCGCGAGATCGACTACCTCGTCGGGACCATGATCGAGCTCCCGCGCGCCTGCGTGCGCGCCGACGAGATCGCCGAGCAAGCAGACTTCTTCTCCTTCGGAACGAACGACCTGACGCAGACGACCCTCGGCTTCTCGCGCGACGACGCCGAGGCCGGCTTCCTGACCCACTACCTGGAGAACGACGTGCTGGAGGCGAATCCCTTCCAGACGCTCGACCGAAGCGGGGTGGGGGACCTGATGAAGCTGGGGATCGAGCGGGCGCGACGCGTGAAGCCGAAGCTGAAGCTCGGGATCTGCGGCGAGCACGGCGGCGACCCGAAGTCGGTCGCGTTCTGCAACGAGCTCGGCCTCGACTACGTGAGCTGCTCGCCGTATCGCGTCCCACTCGCGCGCCTCGCCGCGGCGCAGGCCGCGCTCGCGGAAGCGGGGGTGAAGGCGGTCGCGGTCGGAGGCTAGGCCGAGCGACGCTCGCGGGCAAGGCGCGACGCTGGCCCGCGCGCGCCCGGATCGGCCCGAGCGCGAACGGGGGCCCGACCGCCCGATCCGGTGAGCCTCGGCCTGCTACTCAGGCGTACCCGCGAACGCGGGCGTAGGAGATCGCGATGCTCGCGAACACGATCGCGACGAGGCCGGCGACCCCGACGACTCCGACCCGCCCGTAGGCGGCGTGGGCGCGGCCGAACTGCGTGAGCGCGAGGATCGCGAGCATGCCGCCCGCGAGCCCACCCAGATGGCCGCCGAGCGAGATGCGCGTGATGACGAACGAGAGGCTGATGTTCAGAAGGACGACCATGAGCGCCCCGCCGCCGAACACCATGATCCCGCGCCGCTCGAGCATGAGGCCCGCGCCGAGGATCCCGAAGACGCCGGCCGACGCGCCCACCGTCGCGGTGTCCGGCGAGAGCAGGAGCGCACCGGCCGAGCCGGCGAGGATCGAGACGAGGTAGATCGCGAGAAACCGCGCCCGGCCGAGCATGCCCTCGAGCGCGCTCCCGAACCACCAGAGCATCAGCATGTTGAAGAGGAGGTGGATCGGTCCGACGTGGAGGAAGCCGGCAGTCAGGAGGCGCCACCATTCGCCGTCCGCGACGAGCGGCCCGTAGAGCGCTCCCTTCTCGAACGCCTCGCTTCTGATCCCCTGGAGGTCGCCCTGCGAGACCTGGAGGAGAAAGACGGCGACGTTCGCCGCGATGATGGCCCGGGTGACGATGCCGCCGGTCCCTTGTCCGGCGCTCGCCCGCGCTCGCGTCGCTGCCTTTCTCACCCCCGTCGGCTGGCCCGCGCACTCCGGGCACTTGATCCCGACCGCCGCGAACACCATGCAGTCGGTGCAGATCGGGCGGCCACAGCTCGAGCACGTGACTGCGGTCTCCGTGCCGGGGTGGCGGTAGCACACCATCTGCTGCGCCTGCTCGGTCGCCATCGCCGCATCGTAACCGGGCGCTGTAACGTCGCCGCCGTGCGCGTCCACGTCGCCTTCACGCCGGCCGAGACCGCCGCGGCGCCGCTCGGGATCGTGGTCGACGTCCTCCGCGCGACCTCGACGATCGCGCAGGCGCTCGCGGGCGGCTACCGGCGCGTGCTCTCTTGCGCCGACGTCGACGAGGCGCGAGCGCTCCACGAGGCCGACGGCGACGGTGTCCTCGCGGGCGAGCGCGCGTGCGTTCGGATCCCCGGGTTCGACCTCGGGAACTCCCCGAGCGAGTTCGTCTCCCCGAACGGCGAAAGCGTGATCCTGACGACGACGAATGGAACGAGGGCCCTCGTCGCGGCGGCGTCTCGCTGCGAGCGCGTGGTCACGGCCAGCCTCCTGAACCTCGAGGCAGTCGCCGCGACCGCGCGCGAGGCGGATGCGAACGTCGCGATCATGTGCGCCGGCGTCCGAGGCGAGTTTGCGATTGACGACGCGTACGTGGCCGGGCGGATCGTCGCGCTCCTCGCCGGCGAGCGGAGCGACGCGGCGCAGGCGGCCGTTCGGCTCGCCCTCTCCTTCGGGACCGCCGAGGAAGGGCTTCGGGCGAGCCGGAGTGCCCGCAACCTCGTGAACGCCGGTCTCGAGAAGGACATCGCCTGGTGCGCGCGGGAGAGCGTCCTCGACGTCGTTCCGCGCGTGTCCGAGGTCCGTGACGCTTCCGTCGAGATCACGGCGCTACCTCGGAGGAACGGGACCGGCCCGCGCGCAGGCGGTCGCGAGCCGACTCGTTGACGACGTCCGCATGCGGGCGAGTTTCGGCTTGACAGGAGAACATTTGTTCGTATAGAACATATGTTCGATGATCGGATGCGTCTCGATTCCGGTGTTTCCGCTTCGCGCCGCGCTTCGCGCCCGGCCCGCGGCTCGCGACCGACCGGCGGCCCTCGGACCTGAACCCGGCGCGCAAC
>JALZFU010000303.1 GCA_030861385.1 Actinomycetota bacterium | reverse complement strand
ACGACGTTCACGCTCGAGCTCGTCCCCGACGAGGCGTTTCGACGTGAAAACGGCGACCCGCGCGCGGCCGTCCGCGAGACCGCGTCCGCGTAGAACGCCGCCAACGGCGACTACGCTGTCGGGCGATGCGCTCTTCCCTCGTCGCGGTCGTCGCGCTTGTCAGCGCGTTCCTCGGTGGTACCGGTGCTCTCCTCCTCGGGAAGGCTGCGGGCTGGGTCGACGGCGACACCGTCGTGCGCCCGGCGCTCGTCGAGGAGGTGGACGCCGGGTCCCCTGCGCGCGTCGAGGCCGCACCGACTGAGGCGACCGCGCGCCCGCTTCCCGGCAACGGCTTCGACCCCGCCGCGATCTACGAAGCGCGGGCGGGAGGGGTAGTCACCGTGATCTCGCTCTTCGGGACCCACGAGGAGAACGGGCTCGGCCCCACCGCGCAGGGCTCCGGCTTCGTCGTCTCGCGGAAGGGCTACATCCTGACGAACGCCCACGTCGTGACGACGGCGGGCGAGGGAGCACCCCCCGAGGAGGTGAAGCCGGCGACGAGCGTCTTCGTCGAGTTCGACGACGGCGACCGGGTCGAGGCCGAGGTCGTCGGGTACGACCTCTTCGACGACGTCGCCCTGCTGAAGGTCGATCGGGAGGCACACGCTCTCCGGCCTGTTCCCCTCGGCGACTCGAGCAAGGTCGTGGTCGGAGAGCCGGTCGCCGCGATCGGAACCCCGTTCGGGCAGGAGAACACGCTTACGGTCGGGGTCGTCGGCGCGACGGGCCGAAGCCCGAGCTCGCTGACCTCGGCCTACAGCCTGATCGACGCCATCCAAACCGACGCGCCGATCAACCGCGGGAACTCAGGCGGCCCGCTCCTCGACGCCCGCGGTCGCGTGATCGGGATCAACGCGCAGATCCGAAGCGCCTCGGGAACGGCCGAGGGCGTCGGCTTCGCGGTCCCGATCAACTCGGCGGTCCGCTCGATGGAGCAGCTCAGAGACTCGGGCCGCGTCCGCTACGCGTGGGTCGGGATCACGACCCAGACGGTCACACCTGGGCTCGCGCGCCGCTTCGGGTTTCCGGGCGAGTCGGGCGCCGCTGTCCAGCGGGTGATCGCGGATAGCCCGGCCGACGAGGCGGGATTGCGGGCGGGGGACGACGAGAAGCAGTTCGGCGAGCTCACGATCTGCACGGGCGGCGACCTCATCGTCGCGATCGGCGGAAGGCGAGTCACGACGTCCGAGGACGTTGTCCGCGCAGTCACCGAGCGGCTTCCCGGCGACAAGGTTCCGTTCACGATCCTGCGGGAGTCGCGGCGCCGCGTCGTCGACGTCGTTCTCGGGGAGCGCGCGCCCACGCCCGTCCCCGACGACGACCGGCCGTGTGGCTAGCGTCGGCGCGTGCCGGCGCGGCCCGCCGACGACCTCATCCTGCTCGGGGACAACCTCGACGTCCTGCCGCGCTTCGCCGACGGGGCGTTCCAGCTCGTCTACGCCGACCCACCCTTCAACACCGGCAAGAAGCAGACGAGGCGGACGATCGTGGACCGGGCGGCGCCCGACGGCGATCGCAGCGGATTCGGCGGCCGGCACTACCGAACGCGACTCCTTGCCGAGTCGTCGTACCGCGACACCTTCGACGACTACCTCGGCTTTCTCGAGCCGCGTCTCCGGGAGATCCGCCGGCTGCTCGCCGAGACGGGAACGCTCTACCTCCACCTCGACTACCGGGAGGCGCACTACTGCAAGCTCCTGCTCGACGAAATCTTCGGCCGCGACTGCTTTCTGAACGAGATCGTCTGGGCCTACGACTACGGCGCCCGCCCCCGGCGGCGCTGGCCGGCGAAGCACGACACGATTCTCGTCTACGTGAAGCACGCGCGGCTCTACCACTTCGATTCCGGGGCGGTCGATCGCGAGCCGTACCTCGCCCCGGGTCTCGTCGGTCCCGAGAAGGCGGCCCGCGGCAAGGCGCCCACCGACACGTGGTGGTGGACGATCGTCTCGCCGACCGGGAAGGAGAAGACGGGATACCCGACGCAGAAGCCCGAGGCGATCGTCCGCCGGATGATCCAGGCGTCGACGCGCCCCGGCGATTGGTGTCTCGATCCCTTCGCCGGGAGCGGCACCCTGGGCGCGGCCGCGCGCGCGCTCGGTCGGCGCTTCGTCCTCGTCGACTCGAACCCCGAGGCGGTCGCGGTCTCGGCCCGCCGGCTCGGACTTGCGGCGCACGGGGAGGCTCTCATTGCGCCGAAAGAGGGAGGAATCGGTGTCGACAAGCAGTAGGACTCGTAAGTGGCCCACCGTTTAGCCACCCTTCCTCGGGGAATATCGGCGGGCGCAGGCCCAGGGAACACCCGAGACGGCAAATTGGAGCAGGGAGGTCGCGGCGTCGTAGCGCTTTCCATCCCGGCGAAAGCCGAGTACATCGCCGTTTGCCGCCTCGCGCTCGCCGGGCTTGCGCAGGTGCGCGGCTTCGAGCCGGAGACGCTCGCCGACTTGAAGCTCGCCATCACCGAAGCGTGCTCGAACTCGATCCGCCACGCGTACGCCGAGGGGGGAAACGCGGGCGTCGTCGACGTGCGCTACGAGCTGAACGGGGAGCAGCTCGCGGTCGAGGTCTCGGACGAGGGCGGCGGCTTCGACCTCGAGCGCCCGGACGGCCGGGCGGACGAGCTCGACGAGGGTGGCCTCGGGATCGCGATCATCCGGGCGGTCACCGACGAGCTCGCGATCGAGTCGCACGAGCGCGGCTCGCGGCTTCGCTTCGTCAAGTACCTTCGCTAGCCGCGAGGCCGGGCCTGCCCGGAGCCCGCGGTATTCTCGACGCGGTGCAGCTACAGCAGGTGAACGTCGGCCACAAGGCCCTCGCCGACTACACCACGATCGCGAGCCGGGGACTGATGGATCGCATCCGTGCTCTCGCCGAGCCCCTCGCCGGCGCGCGCGTACTCCACCTCTCGGCGACCGCCTTCGGCGGAGGCGTCGCGGAGATCCTCTACACGCTCGTCCCGCTCATGCGCGACGCCGGCCTGGCGACGGATTGGCGGGTCATCTTCGGCCAGGACGAATTCTTCGACGTGACGAAGACGATCCACAACGCGCTCCAGGGGAGCGAGCGCGGCCTGACCGGAGAGCAGAAGCGGATCTTCGCCGAGTACAACCGGCGGAACGCCGACGCACTCGACGGCGAGTACGACTTCGTGATCGTCCACGATCCGCAGCCGGCGGCGGTGGTCGAGCGGCGCGCGGCCGGGCACTGGATCTGGCGTTGCCACATCGATCTCTCGGATCCGAACCGGGAGGTGCTCGATTTCCTCGCTCCCTGGATCGCTCGCTACGACGCGAGCGTCTTCCACCGGCGCGAGTACGTGCCCCGCGAGGTGCCGCTTCCGGCCGCGTACGTCTGGCCGCCGGCGATCGATCCGCTGGCGCCGAAGAACATGGCGCTCTCGCCGGAGGACGCAGCGTACATCGTCGACCAGTTCGGGATCGACGTCGAGCGGCCGCTCGTGTCGCAGATCTCGCGCTTCGACCCCTGGAAGGATCCGCTCGGCGTCATCGACGCCTGGAGGGGCGTTCGCGAGCGGCACCCCGGCGTCCAGCTCGCCCTCGTCGGCTCGATGGCGCACGACGACCCGGAGGGGTGGGACTACTACAGCCGGACGGTGGAAGCGGCCGGGGGGGACTCGGACGTCTACATCCTCTCGAACCTGAACAACGTCGGATCGGTCGAGGTCAACGCGTTCCAGGTTCATTCGCAGGCGGTCGTCCAAAAGTCGATCCGCGAGGGGTTCGGGTTGACCGTCACAGAGGCGCTCTGGAAGACGCGGCCCGTCATCGCCGGTCGCGTGGGCGGCATCGTGGACCAGATCCAGCACGGCGAGAGCGGGTACCTCGTCGACTCGATCGCGGCGTGTGCGGAGGCCGTCTCCGCGGTCCTCGACGACCCGGGGGGCGCGCGGCAGATGGCGCGTCGCGGCAAGGAGCACGTCCGACTCCACTTCCTGACGCCGCGCCTTCTCCGCGACTGGCTCGTGCTCTTCAACCGGCTCGCCGGACGCGAGACCGCCGAGCCAGAGCTCGCCGCGAGCGTCTAGCCGCGCATCGCCGCCGGTACGCTCCCCCGGTGGCCGACCGGCGAAAGCTGATCGTCGTCTCGAATCGCGGGCCCATCGTCTACTCTCGCGACGCTGACGGACGTCGTGTCGCCCGACGGGGCGGAGGAGGTCTCGTCACGGCGCTCTCGAGTCTCGTCACGCACCACGACGTCACCTGGGTCGCGAGCGCGATCAGCGACGACGACCGCGCCCTCGCCGAGGAAGCGGGCGGGGAGGCGGTCGCCGAGACGGCACGCGACGGATCGCCGTACCGGGTCCGCCTCGTCGCGCACGATCCCCGCTCGTACGACTGGTACTACAACGTCGTCTCGAACCCGATCCTCTGGTTCGCGCAGCACTACCTGTGGGGGCTCTCGAGCGCGCCGGACTGGAATCACGGAGTTCGCCACGCGTGGTCGGAGGGCTACGTGACCGTGAACCGAAACTTCGCGAACGCGGTCGTCGCCGAGCTCGAACGCGAGCCCGACGCCACCGTCTTCTTCCACGACTACCACCTCTACGTCGCGCCGAGCCTCGTTCGCGAGCAGCTCCCCGACGCGACGCTCGCGCACTTCGTGCACATCCCCTGGCCGCAGCCGGACTACTGGCGCGTCCTCCCCGCCCCGATCCGCCGCGCCGTCCACGAGGGCCTCCTCGCGAACGACGTGGTGAGCTTCCACACGCGTCGGTGGCGGATCAACTTCCTGCGGAGCTGCGCCGACCTCACCGACGCGGAGGTCGACTTCGGCCGCTGCGAGGCGCGCACGGGCGACGGCGCGGCGCTTGCGCGCTTCTGCCCCATCTCGGTCGACC
>JALZFU010000301.1 GCA_030861385.1 Actinomycetota bacterium | reverse complement strand
TCGCTAAGCGTCATCGTCAAGGACTCCTCGCATCGTCCCGGCGCGCTGGTCGATGTCCCAGTCCGCGTAGATTGGCCGGTGGTCTCGTCGCCGAGCAGCTTCTGACGGCCGCCAGGTTCCCGGGCTGGTCGAGGACGCGCTGCCTCTGCTGTGCTGGCCTTGTGCATCCGCTCACCGGAGGTGACGCCCTCGGCGACGATCCCGGCACACCTGGGGGCAGCAGTACCACCCGTCATGGAGGCCGTGGAAGCCCATCGGCTGGTCGCCGAAGATGCGCATCACCGTCTTTCCTTTCGCGCGGGATCGCCGTCCGCGGCGTGAGAAGGATCGTGAGCGTGCCCCGCTCGTGGTCGAAGTGCCGGAACTGCACGCGCCGGAGCGCGCCGTCCTGAGCCCGTAGTCGAGGAGCAGCCGAAGTGCGACACGGTCGCGCAGCTTCGGGTTGTCGCGAGGATCGCCGTCCGTTCCGGCAGGCGGAACCGCGCGCGTTGTTGAGCCGTCGCGAGCGTAGTATCGTCGGCCGCGCGACGTTCGAAGCTCCGGTTCACGCAAAGCGACTCGAGGAGCGAGATCAGCGGTCTGACACAGAGGAGCGGTACGTGAGCGCGACTCCGCTGACCAGGAAGGATGTCCTTTCGCGGTCGATGCTGCGACGCGTCCGCGGTCGGGGCCGAGCCGTATACCGGCGCGGCCGGCAGAAGCTCTTTGCGCGGCGCCAGATTGGCCGCATCGAAGGCGTGAACCACCCGCTCGCAGTGCCAATCGCTGAGGCGCTTTCCGCTGTCGTCGAGCGCCGCTTCTCTCCCGAGGAACGCGCACTGGTCGCCCGGATCGAAGCGCTTCGGACGCGCCTGGAGGCGGTCGAGGAACCGATAACCGTCGTCGATCACGGAGTCGGTCGCCCCGATGCCGAAGTCGATGCAGAGACTGCCTACGCGGGGCGGCTCGTCGAGTGGCGGCTCGGCGAGCTCTGTCGCACGCGGAGCATGCCGGCACCGTGGCCTCTTCTTCTCTTCCATCTCGTGCGCAGGCTTCAGTCTGAGCGGTGCGTCGAGCTCGGTGCGTGCCTGGGGATTTCTTCGGCGTATCAAGCAGCCGCACTTAAGCTCAACCGTCGCGGGACACTCGTCACGATCGAGGGCTCCGAGGCCCTTGCCGATATTGCGCGCAGCAACCTCACGGAGCTCGGCCTCGACCAGGCGGAGGTCGTCGTCGGCCGATTCCAGGAGCGGCTCGGGGACGTGCTTCGCCAGCAGGAACCCGTCGACTTCGTCTTCATCGACGGCCATCACGACTACCGCGCCACGATCCAGTACTTCGAGCAGGCGCTTGATGCGGCCGCGCCCAACGGCGTCGTCGTATTCGACGACATTCACTGGTCACGCGGGATGGCTCGTGCTTGGGACGAGATCCAGCGTCATCCACGAGCTGCATTTTCCATCGACCTTCGCAAGCTCGGGCTTTCGATCCTGGGACACGGAGACGCTCTACCGGCGATCACCGTCGACGTCGCGTCCTAAGCGGACGGGCCTTCACGCGGTCGTTTCGAGTCGAGGCTCGGCGCGGGTCGTGCGAACCTCGTCACCGCCGGCGATGGTCGTCAGCCGCGCGGTCAAATCGTCCGGCGGCGCGGTCATCTTCTCGAACTCCTTGTCCGTGCAGGAAGGGCAAAACGAACGCCGGCAGGCGGGTCGTCCTCGTCGCATTCCGTGCGGCGCGGCATTGTCGCGACTCGCTTGAGCATCATGCGAATGATGCGATTGCCGCGGCCACCGCAGGCGCCCTCCCGCCCTTACGTTGGATAGATGAGAAGTGCGACACTAGGACGCAGCGTGTGACCGTGCATGCATGGGCTGAGACGATGACCGCGACAAAGGATTCCGCGGTCGCGCGGGGCCAAGACGATGGCAAACCCGGGCGGGCGGAACGTTCCGCGCGTTCGATTCCCGCCGCCTCCACTTTCCCCTGCTAGCGAGCGGGTACGGTCACAACGTTTTGCGATCGGGAGGGCGGCTGGCCCGTACGCAGCCGCCCTCCGGTCTCGACCCGCTGGCAGGCAGGGAGCGGCCCGATTTGCCGGCGGGCGCTACCCGCAGTCGTTCGTGCTGGCAACGGCCCCGATCAGGCCGTGGGGCCCGCCGAGAGTCTCAGCCGTCGTCTGACCAAACTCGGGTGGCGGTACCGTTGTTGCCAGACCTGACGCGAACTCGCCCTGTCCCGAGCTGTTTGCCACGCCGACGCAGTTCGCCTGTGAAGCTGGAGTGCCGGCTTCCGCCCCGGCCTTCGCTACGCCGAAGATCAGTGCGAGGACCATGCCTGCGACGACGAGCGGAGGGATGACTCGCTTCATTCTCTCCCACCTCCTAGCAATCAGTCGACTTCCTCGAGCGCCTGAGCGGGAGTGGGGAGCTGGCCTGCCGCAGTCT
>JALZFU010000290.1 GCA_030861385.1 Actinomycetota bacterium | reverse complement strand
CGACTGCGTCGACCGTCCCGGCTGCCTCGGACTTCTCGAGCAGCTCCCGGATCTCTTCGGTGTGGAGAAGCGTCCCGGCCTCGTTCCCCATACGAAGCGGCTTAGCCTAGCAACCTCGTCAGCCGTACCAAGTCGAGGCGAGTCCAAAACCTCGTCGTGCCCCGACTTTCGGCCGGCGTTTGACGGGCGTGCTTGCGGACGCGGCCGTGCCGCGCCACGCACGAGAACGGGCGTTATGTCAAGTTGACGCGCTCCCGGACGTGGAACTCGACGAGGGCGCGTCGGGAGCGCTCCCCTCGCCGGAATCCGTATTTGCCGAACTGTGGAAAACGGCGTAGCGTCCTGCGCTCATGCTGCAACCGGACCCGAACGAGCGATTCCGGTTGCGGCGCCAGCGGGCGCGTCGGCGGCGCGCCGTCCGACGAATCGTCGCCCTCGCCGTCCTCGTCTTCGCGGTGGCCGCCAGCGCGCTCGGAACTCGCTTCCTGACGCCGGACGAGCGGGCGTCCGGGGTCCGCGAGGAGAAGACGAGCGCGGCGCCACGGGCCCCGGCCAATCCGAAGCCGCGACCCCTCCCGCCGGAGATGCGCGGGATCCACGTCACCATGGCGCTCCTCACGCTCCCCGGCAAGCTGAACCAGTACCTGTCGTACTCCCGCTACGGCTTGAACACGCTCGAACTCGACGTGAAGGACGAGCACGGCAAGGTCGCGTTCCGATCGCGCTTCGCGCCGCTCGCGCGTCGAATCGGCGCCGCGCGGTCGTACTATCGTCCGAAGCCCGTCGCCCGGCGCGTCCACGACCGGGGCCTCTATCTGATCGCTCGCGTCGTCGTCTTCGAGGATCCGTTCCTGGCGAGCAAGCGGCCCGACCTGGCGATCGGCCGCTCGGACGGCGGCGTCTGGACGAACTACAGCGGGCTCGCTTGGACGAACCCCTACGACCGGCGCGTCTGGGACTACAACGTCGACGTCGCCGAGGGCGCGGCGCGCGCCGGGTTCGACGAGATCATGTTCGACTACGTCCGCTTCCCAAGCGACGGACCGATTCACGACGCCGTTTTCCCCGGGCGCGGGAAGCAGCGGATGGCGCCGACGATCGCGCGGTTCCTCGCGTACGCGCGCGACCGCCTGAACCCGGTCGGCGTGCGCGTCTCGGCCTCCGTCTTCGGGCTCTCGGCGACGCGGAACCTCGGCATCGGGCAGCGCCCGGTGCTCCTGGCGCCGTACCTCGACGTGATCTACCCGATGGTCTACCCCTCCCACTTCGGACCCGGCGAGTACGGGATCCAGGATCCGGCCGCGAACCCGGCCGCGACGATCACGATGTCGCTTCGCACCTTCCGCCGTGCCCTTCGCGCGAGCGAGACGAAGCTGATTCCCTGGCTGCAGGATTTCACCTACGGTCGCCGGTATACGTCGGCCGACGTCGAGGCCCAGATCGAGGCGGCACGGCGTATGCGCGCCGGCGGCTACCTACTCTGGAACGCGGGTGGCGTCTACACGGTGCAAGCGCTCGAGCGGTAGGTTTTTCCACAGAATTCTTCACAGCGATGACAAATCGCTGTGGAAATATTCGCCGACATTCTTATTTTCGCAATTTGCTTCCTTTTTCGTGCTGGGGCGCTTGACGAGGGCGCAAAAGCCGTTAGGTTGCCGCTTGCGCCGAGCACGGAACGCGAGTAGGTCGAAGCCACTCGGAGCGGCAGTACCCGGAAGGGGAATGTCGGTTCGAGCGAGGGACGAAAGCGAAACCGGCTCGGCGAATTTTTATGGTCCTCTAGGCCGGTTGGGGTGGCGGTCGGTATCGAGCCCGCCGCTAGAGTTGCGCCGCGCGATGCACCTCCGCCCCCCCGCCTTCAGCCACGGGTTCATCTCCTTTCTCTGGGGCCTCGGCCTCGGCGCGTTCATCTGGGTCTTCCTCCTGAGCGTCGGCGTCTCGGGCGGGACCGCGTTCCTGCTCGGGTTCGTCTGCGGCGTCGGCATCTTCTTCTACGTCCTCGTCTTCGGCGGCGAGCACTACCGCCGATCCTAGGAGCGCCCGGCGAACGAGAGTCGGCCGTCGCGTCGCGACGGACGCTTGTCGCGGCGCCACCCCC
>JALZFU010000288.1 GCA_030861385.1 Actinomycetota bacterium | reverse complement strand
CCCCTACGTCGTGCTACTGGACCTCGTCGAGCGTCGCGGGCGGGTCGATCTCACCGCTCGCGAGCTTCTTCTTCGCCTCCTCGACCGCGTCTTTGACCTTCTGCGGCACGTCGGCGTTGTAGGGAGCGAGGAGCTCCGCCTCCGGGAACTCCTCGATCCCGAAGGAGCGGTTCGTCCCGCCCTCGAACGTCCCCTCCCGGGCGGAGCGGATCGTCTCGAAGACGGCCAGCTCGAGCGGCTTGAGCGCGCTCGTCACTACGCAGTCGCCGGCGAACGACTGGTCGGCGTCGACGCCGATCGCGTACTTGCCCTCCTCGCAGGCGGCGTCGAGGGCGCCGAGGCCGCACTGGCCGGCCACCTGGAAGACGACGTCGGAGCCCTGCGAGATCTGGTCGAGGGCGATCTCCTTGCACTTCGCCTGGTCGACGAAGTCCTGCGAGTACGCGTTCAGCGTCTTCACGTTCGGGTTCGTGTCCTTGACCGCCTGCTGGAAGCCCGCGATCCAGTTGTTGACCGGCGGGATGCTGACGCCGCCGACGGTGGAGACGGTCTTCGACTTCGTCATCATCGCGGCGACGACGCCGGCCAGGTAGCCCGCCTCCTCGGACGGGAAGACGAGCCCGAGGACGTTCGGGAGGGCGCACGGCGACTGGTCCTTGCCGCCGCAGTCCGGCTTCTCGCCGTAGAACTGGTCGACGCCCGCGAAGTTGGTGTCCTTCGCCTGCTTCGCCACCTCGACGACGGACTGCTGGATCAGGAAGCCGATCGCGATCACGAGGTCGTGGCCGTCGTCGACCGCGGCGGTCAGGTTCGGCAGGTAGTCGTCCGCCGACTGCGAGGCGTAGACCCGGCCCTCGACGCCCAGCTCCTTCTGCGCCCGCTCGAAGCCGTCGATCGAGTGCTCGTTGAACCCGCGGTCGTCGAGGCCGCCCGTGTCGGACACCATCCCGACCGAGATCTTCTCCCCGCCCGTCGCGCCGCCTGTCTCGGTGCCTGCCGGCGTGGTGCCGCCGCCCTCCTTGTCGTCGCCGCCGCCGCAGCCGCTCGCCGCGATCGCGAGCGTGAGTGACGCAAGGAGGAGGACGAGCCACGCCCACCTCCGCTTTCCGTTCACGAAACCTCCTTCGATCGCCCGTTCCCGGCCAGCGCAGGGCATGCTAGCCCGCCCGCGGCCCCATTCTAGGACGCGCGGCGCACGCGTTCGTTAGGAGGGAACGTCGCTCAGCACGCGCTCGAGGTCCGCCTCCGAGACGAGGACGCGGCGCGGCTTCGACCCCTCGTAGCCGGAGATGATCCCGCGGCGCTCGAGCATGTCGACCAGACGTCCGGCTCGCGTGTACCCGACGCGGAGACGGCGCTGGATCAGCGAGACGGACGCCGTCTGCGTCTGGACGACGATCTCGATCGCGCGGTCGAGCAACGGATCCTCGTCGGGGTCGAACTCGTCGTCGTCCTCGTCCACGACCTCGACCCCGGGCGCTTCCAGGAGCGATTCGTCGAGCTCTTGGTCGCGCTGGCCGCGGCACTGTTCAACCACGAGGGCGATCTCCTCTTCGGTCACGAACGCCCCCTGCACGCGCTGCAGGCGCGACGTTCCGAGCGGCTTGAACAGCATGTCTCCCTGGCCCAGCAGGCTCTCCGCCCCGCCCTGGTCGAGGACGACGCGGCTGTCGGTCTGGCTCGAGACGGCGAACGCGATCCGCGAGGGAACGTTCGCCTTGATCATCCCGGTTATGACGTCGACGGAGGGGCGCTGGGTCGCGAGCACGAGGTGGATGCCGACCGCTCGCGACTTCTGCGCGAGCCGGATGATCGCGTCCTCGACTTCCTGTGGCGAGACCATCATGAGGTCGGCCAGCTCGTCGATCACGATCAGGAGGTACGGGAGCGCGGTCTCGCCGCGGGCGACGAGGGCGCGGTTCAGCTCGGCCAGGTTGCGCGCGCGAAGGACGGACATCCGCTCGTAGCGGCGGTCCATCTCCCCCAGGACGTTGGCGAGGACGGCGGCCGCCGCCTTCGGGCTCGAGACGACGGGCGTCAGGAGGTGCGGGATCGACTCGTAGAGGCCGAGCTCGACGCGCTTCGGGTCGACCAGGATCATCCGGACGTCGTCGGGCGTCGATCGAAGAAGGACGGAGCAGAGCATCGTGTTGATGCAGCCCGACTTGCCGGAGCCCGTCGTCCCGGCGATCAGAATGTGCGGCATGCGTGCGAGGTCCGCCCACACCGGGGCGCCCGAGATGTCCTTTCCGAGCCAGACGGAGAGCGGGCTCGCCGTCGCCGGGAGCTCGTCGTAGACGTCCCCGAGCGTGACGATGTTCGGGGATACGTTCGGAACCTCGACGCCGACGGCCTGCTTCCCGGGGATCGGCGCGAGGATCCGGATCTCGGTCGTCGCGAGCGCGTAGGCCAGGTCGTCCTTCAGCGAGGCGACCTTGCCGACCTTCGTCCCGGCCGCCAGCTGGAGCTCGTAGCGTGTCACGCGTGGCCCCGACACCTGGCCGACGACGGTCGCCTCGACGCCGAAGTTCGCGAGCGCCTGGACGAGCGCTTCCGCCGTCCGTTCCGCCGCCTTCGCCGGCTGGCCGTTCGTCGCCCGGGAGCGCCGCAGGACGCCGGGGTCGGGGAGGCGGTACGTATCGTGCTCGCCGGGCGCCGGCTCGAAGAGAGAGGGCGCGCTCGAGGCCGCGGGCTCGTCGGGTGGTT
>JALZFU010000280.1 GCA_030861385.1 Actinomycetota bacterium | reverse complement strand
AAGAGGGAGGGCGCGCCCGAGGCCGCGGGCTCGTCGGGTGGTTCGGCGGAGTCGTCCGCGAGCTGCCCGACGAGGGCCGGCGCCGGGGCGGGCCTCTCGGCGTCCGCGACGACGTCCGGGAACGCCTTTTCGCCGTCGACCGGCGGTGCCGCCGGTGCTTCGTCGCTGTCGCTCTCCTCCTCGAGCGGAGCTTGGAGGGTTCGGCGAGCCGCGGAAGCCTTCGAGTGCGCCGTGCGCGCCGCGTTCGCCGAGCGCCGGAGCACGGCGCCGACCGATGCGCCGGTCAGGAGGATGACGCCCGCGGAGAACGCGAAGGCCCCGAGGATGAACGTCCCGGTCGAGCCGAGGAGGCGGCCGAGGACCGTCTCGAGGAGCTTGCCCGCCTCGCCACCCCGCTCTTCCCCGAGCACCGTGAGGAGCCCGATCGCGCAGAGAGCGAGCCCGGTTCGGAACGGACGCACGTCGACGAGGCCCGAGCGCGCCACCATCAGCGTGCCAAGGGCGAGGAGACACAGCGGAAGCAGGAAGCGCGCGCCGCCGACGACGGCCGCGAGGGCCTCGTCCACCTTCTCGCCCACGACGCCGCCGTCCCAGCCGAGCAGGAGGACGGCTGTCAGGAAGAGGCCGAGCGCAACGAGCCCGAGCCCGATGAGCTCGGGGTGCGCCCGCCCGCGGGCACGCCGCTTCGTCTTCGTCTTGCGTACGCGCGCGGGCGTCTTCGGGCGGACCCTCGAGGGCGTCTTCTTCGCCGGCATGCCGGGGAGTTCGCGCGGCGGCGGCGGCCTCCTCCCCCCTCCTACCTCACCCGTACGTGGCGATCCGCTCGACGAGGAGCTCGAGGAACGCCTCCGCGTCGATTCCCACCCCCACGTGCGCGTTCGGATCCTTGCCCGTCCGCCTCCAGAGGTCGACGACCGTTCGACCTCGGCAGAGCTCCGACGCGCACTCGATCGCAACGTTCCGCTCGCGCGTCTCGACAAGGTCCGGCCGCGCCACGTGCGCGACGGCGGCGGCGTCGTGGATGGGCGACCCGCCGAATCCGTACGTGGCAACGTGGAAACGGTGGAAGTAGTCGAAGAGCTCGGCGACGAGGCGCCCCGTCCGCCCGGCAGCGCGGAGGCGGTTGGCGTGGTCGGGCGTCATGAGCGCCTTGTGCGTGACGTCGAGGCCGATCATGGTTACGTCGAGTCGGCTTCCGAAGACACGGGCGGCCGCTTCCGGATCAGCCCACACGTTGAACTCGGCCGCCGGCGTCACGTTTCCCTCCCCGATCGACCCGCCCATCAGGACGAGGCGCCGGGCGCGCGCCGCGGCATCGGGATGGCGGGCGAGGAGGAGCGCGACGTTCGTGAGCGGACCCGTCGCGACGAGCGTCGCGGACTCCCGCGAGGCGAGCAGGCGTTCGGCCAGGAAGTCGACCGCGTGCTTCGCGAGCGGCTCCGCCGAAGGCGGGGGCAGGTCCGGCCCGTCGAGACCGCTCTCGCCGTGAACGTCGGCGGCGACGAACGGCTCGCGCACGAGCGGCCGGTCGGCGCCCGCCGCGACGGGAACGTCCGTGCGAGCGACGAACTCGAGCACGCGGAGGGCGTTCGCCGTCGTCTTCGCGAGCGTCTGGTTCCCGGCCACGGTCGTCACGCCGAGGACGTCGAGCTCGGGGCTCGCGAGCGCGAGGAGGAGCGCGATCGCGTCGTCGTGCCCGGGATCACAGTCGATGAGGACTGGGACGGTCACGCCGCGGCGAGCATCTCGTCGACCTCGCGGGCAGTCGGAAGCGAGGGTTGGGCTCCAGGGCGCGACGCGGCGATGGCGCCCGCCGCGCAGGCGCGGCGAAGCGCCTCCTCGCGCGGGCGCTCTTCGAGGAGCGAGACCACGAGACACGAGCAGAAGGCGTCGCCCGCGGCCGTACCGTCGACCGCAACGACGCTCGGCGGCGTCGCCCGGGCGATCTCGTCCCCGCCCTCGAGGAGAAGCGCTCCCTCGGCCCCGAGCGTGAGGGCGAAGAGGCAGCCGAGCGGGCTCGAGCCGAGCGCGTCGAGCTCGAACGAATTCGCGACGATGAGGTCGCAGCGCGCGAGGGTCTCCACCGGGACCGTTCGCGCCGGCGCCGCGTTCAGGCAGAACATCGCGTCCGCCCGCTCGGCCGCCCAGCCGACGGTCTCGACGGGTATCTCGAGCTGACAGAGGACCGCGTCGACGCCCCCGAGCTCGAAGCCGCCGGGACGCAGGCGGCGGTTCGCCCCGGGAGCGACGACGATCTGGTTCTCTCCACCCGCTGCGACGACGACGAGCGCGACGCCGGTGGGCTCGTCGACGACCGCCACTCCGTCGACGTCCACGCCCGCCTCCTCGAGGCCGGCGAGCGCGAGGCGGCCGTGCTCGTCGTTTCCGACACAGCCGATGAACCGGACGTCGGCCCCGAGCTTCGCGGCCGCGACCGCTTGGTTCGCCCCTTTGCCGCCGGGGACACGGTCGAGCTCGGCGTCCGTCAGCGTCTCACCTGGCCGAGGCAGCCGCTCGCAGAACGCGACGAGGTCGAGGTTCACGGAGCCGACGACCGTGATCCGGGGCGGCAAGCGGACGTCAGGCGGCGAGCGCGCGCAGGTCGTCGACGGCGCCGCCGAAGAGGTTCTCGCGGAGGTCGAAGAGGCCTGCCCAAAGCGCCGCCCGCGCCGGGGGGACGCCCACGCGCGCCGACGCCGCGAGGCCCTGGAGCGCGCGAACGAGCACCGCGAGCTCGAGGTACGCCTGCGCCACGCGGTTCGGGCACGCGCTCACTCCCGCCCGGCGAAGGACATGGCGCCACTCCAGCACCTCCCCCGCTCCCGGCTCGCCGTACCACGACCTGCCCTCGACCTGATCGGGCTCGAGCTCGAGCAGGAACCGCGCGAGCGGCCGCTCGAGACCGGCGAGCGCGGTCTCCGCCCGCTCGGCGGCACGCCGAAGCGCCGCCTCGCGACGACCTGGCGTGACCGGATCCGGCTCCCCGCGGGCCCAGCGGTCGAGGAGGCGACAGAACGCGAGGGCGGCAACCTCGGTCGCGACGAGCGCCTCGATCATCCTCGTCGTCGTCCCCTCGGAGACGTCGTACGAGCGCAAGAGACTCGCCCACGTGTGCCCGTTGGCCTCGCTCACAGGTCTAGTACTACAGCACGCCTCCCCGTCCGGCCACTGGCTCGCGTTTCGAGACGCGAAGGTCTAACGTCCCGCCGGCCTCCGCAGTCCAAGACAAGTGCCGCTCCTCGAGGCACGGGAAGGAGAACCATGAGGAAGATCGTGACGCTCGCCGCGACCGTGGCGCTCGTCTTCGCCGCCGTGCCGCCGAGCGGGTTCGCGCGACATACGTTGGCCCACCGGGTGAGCGCGCTCGAGACGAAGGTGAAGGCCCTTCAGCGCAGGACGACGGCGCTCCGCAACTTCGCGCACAACTGCCTCGCTCACGACTGGGCCCCGATCGGTTGGTACGGGGACGGAGCGACCGGGACCGCCGGCTACGTGTTCGACAACGATGGCAACGGACCGGAGCCGCCGTTCTTCACGTCGGCCCTCGACATCGCAAGCTCGCCGCAGGAGACAACGTTCGTCGTCGCGATCGTGAACCCGAACTGCCTGGGTCAGATCGCCCGTCGGACTGCCGCCCTTCGGCGCGACCCGAGCGGCTTCCCCGCCTTCCTGAAGCGGCCGCCGCGGGCGTAGCGCGGCGCTAGACCTCGACGACGACAGGGAGGATCATGGGCCGCCGCCCGGTGCGCTCGTAGACGAGCTGGCCGACCGCATCGTGGATGTGCTCCTGGAGGAGCTTCAGCTCGACGATGTCCTGGTCCAGGCAGCCCGAGATCGTGCGTTCGACCTCTGCGCGGGCCTCGTCGAAGAGCGGTCCCGGCTCGGCGAACCCGCGCGCGAGGAGCTCGGGCGCGCTCGTACGGCGACCATTCTCCCCTCCGACGGTCGCGACCACGATCAGGACGCCGTCCTCCGAAAGGTGACGCCGGTCGCGGAGGGCGACGTCGCGGACGTCGCCGACGCCGAGGCCGTCCACGAACGTGCTCCCGACGTCGAGGTGGTCGACGATCCGCGCGCGACCCTCGGCGAGTTCGACGACGGAGCCGTTCTCGCCGAGGACGATCCGATCCTCGGAAACGCCGGCGTCCCGCGCCAGGCGGCCGTGCGCGGCGAGCATTCGGAACTCGCCGTGGATCGGCATCACGTTTCGCGGGCGCAGGAGCGCGAGGACCGTCCGGATCTCCTCGGCGTTCCCGTGGCCGGAGGCGTGGACGGGTGCGATCTCCTGGTGGAGCACCTCGGCGCCGGACTTCGTCAGGCGGTTGATCGCGTCGTGCACGCGGAGCTCGTTTCCGGGGACGGGCTTGGCCGAGATGATCACCGTGTCGCCGGCTTCGACCGCGACGTTCGGGTGGTCGCCGTACGCGATCCGCGTCAGAGCTGACATCGGCTCGCCCTGACTCCCCGTGCAGAGGATCATCGTCTCCTCGGGGCGCAGCTCGGCGAGGTCGTGCGGGCGGACGAGCAGGTCGTCGGGAACGTCGACGTAGCCGAGGTTCCTGGCGATGTTGACGTTCTTCCGAAGCGAGCGCCCGACAAGGCAGACCCGGCGGCGAGTCTCGACGGCGACGTCGATCGCCTGCTGGACACGATGGACGTTCGAGGCGAAGGAGGCGACGAGCACACGCCCGCGAAGCGACGGGATAATCTGCCGGAAGGCGTCGCCGACCATCCGCTCGGACGGCGTGACGCCCGGTCGCTCGGCGTTCGTCGAGTCACCGAGGAGAAGGTCGACGCCGGCGTTCCCGAGCTCGGCCAGCTTCCCGACGTCCGTCCGGAAGCCGTCGATCGGCGTGTGGTCGATCTTGTAGTCGCCCGTGTGGACCACGCGTCCTCCAGGCGTGTCGAGGACGACCGCGACCGAGTCCGGGATGGAGTGGGCCATCCGGACGAACTGGGTTCGGAACGGCCCGACCTCGACGGGTCCTCGCTCCGGCTCCGCCTCGATGAGCTCGGCCGCGCGGAGGAGGCCATGCTCGTCGAGCTTCGACTGGACGAGGCCGAGGGTAAGCCGGGTCGCCCAGATCTCGGGCGAGCCGATCTCCCGCAGGAAGTACGGGAGCGCGCCGACGTGGTCCTCGTGGCCATGCGTGAGGACGACCGCGCGCACGTCGTCGCGTCGCTCGCGGAGCGGCTCGAAGTCCGGGAGGATGAGGTCGACGCCGAGATGCTCGTCGCGCGGGAACGAGAGACCGGCGTCGATGACGACGAGCCCGCCCTCGCTTTCCACGACGGTCATGTTCTTGCCGACCTCGCCGAGGCCGCCGAGCGGCGTTACGCGTGTCCAGCCGGATGGCACCCGCCGCCGAGTCTACCCGGCTCGCGGCGCGGGCCTAGGTGGGCGCGCCTGCGAGGACGCCGGAGCGCTCGAGCGCTCCCCGAATGAGGGCCTTCTCCTCCTCGTTCGCCTCGACGAGCGGGAGGCGGAGCCCGCCGACGTCCCAGCCCGTCATCCCGAGCGCGGCCTTGATCGCGATCGGGTTCACGACCGCCTTGAGGATCTCGTACGCGGGAGCGAGCTCGGCGTCGATCCGGCGGGCGCCGTCGAGGTCGCCCTCGCGGTATCGGCGAACCATCTCCTTCACCTGGGGGCCGAAGACGTGGGTGTGCACGCAGACGCCGCCGACTCCGCCGAGCTCGAGGAACGGGAAGATCAGGTTGTCGTCGCCGGCGTAGAGCGAGAGCGCCGTCTCGTCGACGATGCGGCGGGCCTGGTCGAGATCGTCGTTCGCCTGCTTGACCGCCCGCACGGTCGGGATCTCGGCCAGCTCGCGGATCGTGTCCGGCTCGAGGTTGACGACGACGCGGCCCGGGATGTTGTAGACGACGATCGGCTTGTCGCTCGCGGCCGCGATCGCCTTGAAGTGCTCGACGATTCCGCGCGCGGGTGGCTTGTTGTAGTAGGGGGTCACCACGAGGAATCCGTCGACGCCGAGGGCGTGCGCGCGCTCGGTCAGGTGCACCGAGTGCGCGGTGGAATAGGTGCCGGTTCCCGCGACGACGACGGCGCGCTCGCCGACCGCGTCGATCGCGGCCGCGAAGAGCTCGAGCCGCTCGTCGTCGGAGAGGGTCGGGGACTCCCCGGTCGTTGCGGCGACGACGACGCCGTCCGAGCCGTTCTCCACCAAGTGCTCGCACAACCGGCCGAAGGTCTCGAAGTCGACGGAGCCGTCCGGGCGAAAGGGAGTGACGACCGCCGTCAGAACCTCGCCGAGCACCGCGAGGAGTCTACTGGAGGCGCCAGAACTCGCCCGCGAGGCCGAGCTCTCGGAAGAGCGCCTCCGCCTCGGCGGCCGTACGTCGGCGCCAGTCAGGCGCGAGGCGGTCGGCGTACCAGGCGCTCGCGAGCCTCCAAAGCTGCTCGAGGGAGAAGACGGCGCCGCGGGAGAGGCCGCGCTCGTCGAGCCATCGTTCGACGTGCCCTTCCGACCGGAAGGCCAGCATCGTCGCTCACGTGAACGCGATGTTCTCCCACCACCGCGCCGCCGGCACGGCGAAGTGGGCGACGCCGTCGGTCGCCGTGAGCTCCCCGTCTCGGACGCGGAGCGACATGCGCTCGCCGCAGTCGGGACACGAGGTGGCGAGCGTCCCTTCGCGGCCGAGCATCGCGATCACGCCCAGGCCGTCCCAGACGCAGTTTCCCCAGTAGGAGCCACGCTCGGTCTCGACGCGGAACGAGGTCGGGATCGCGGAGAGCGGGTTCGCCATCCAGACGGTGGTCGTGCCGGGAGCGAGGACGATCACGTGCGCCTCCTCGAGGCGGCGGTAGGCCGCCTGCACCTCGTGCTCGGCTTCGCGAAGGGCAGAAGCGGTCTCGCCCACCGTCGGCGGACGCCCGTAGTCGAGGAACCGCTCGTAGATCTCGAGGCGGACGCGATCGTCGAGACTCGCGACCGCGCTCACTCCGCGAGCAGGGCTTCGAGGCCGACGGTCAGCCCCGGAGGGAGCGACGAGAGCCGCTCGAGCGCGAGGAGGACGCCCGGGGCGAAGGCCTCGCGCGAGTACGTGTCGTGGCGGATCGTGAGGAGCTCGCCGTCGCCGCCGAGGAGGACCTCCTGGTGCGCGACGAGCCCCGGCAGCCGCACGCTGTGGATCGCGACGTCCCCGCCGAGGAGCTTGGCTGTCGCCTTCGCCGTTCCCGACGGCGCATCCAGCTTCGTCTCGTGGTGGAGCTCGACGATCTCCGCGCGCGGGAGGAAGCGAGCCGCCTCGGCGGCGAGGCGCATCATGAGGACGGCGCCGACTGCGAAGTTGGGCGCGACGAAGCAGGGGACACCTCGCTCCCGGGCCCGCGCATCGAGCTCGGCGAGGGCGCCTTCGTCGAGCCCCGTCGTGCCGACGACGCACGGGACGCCGGCGGCAAGCGCTCGCTCGACGTTCGCGCGGACGGCGTCGGGGCGCGTGAAATCGACGGCCGCGTCGTGGCCAGCGGGATCGACGGCGGCGTCGCGCGCGACCGGCGTCACGTCGTGCCCCGCGGCCGAGAGGCGGGCGGCAAGCACGGTTCCGACTTTGCCGTGCGCGCCGAGGAGGAGAACCTTCACGCGGCGGCGGCCGTCGCGAGGCCGGGTGCGACGCGCTCGACCGCGTTCACGAACCGCTCCTCGCTCGTGCCGATGCCGGCGAACGAGAGCTTCTCGGGCGAGAGGAGAACGCGCGCGAGCTGCGCGACCGAGGCCCGGTCGACGGCCTCGATCTCGGCGACGATCTGGTCGAGCGAGAGGAGCTCGCTGTCCGTCGCGAGCGACTTGCCGAGTCGGCTCATCCGGTTCGACGTCAGCTCCATCGAAAGCATGATGCGTCCCTTCAGGTTCTCCTTCGCGCGCTCGACCTCGTCCTCCCGGACGGCGCCGTTTGCGACGGCGGCAATCTCCTCGGCGGCGATCTCGATGCACTCGGCGAGGTTCTCCTCGCGCGTCCCCACGTAGATCCCAATCTGGCCGGTGTCCGCGTACTGTGAGCCGAACGTGTAGACCGAGTAGGCGAGCCCGCGCTTCTCGCGGATCTCCTGGAAGAGGCGCGAGGACGCCGAGCCGCCGAGGACGCCGTCGAGGATGGACGCCGTGAACCGTCGCTTGTCGGACCGGGCGATCCCCGGGGCGCCGAGGCAGACGTGGTACTGCTC